>NZ_JBRREF010000090.1:0-17422 GCF_056760135.1 Stenotrophomonas sp. STEN023
GGGGGCTCTACGGGCAATGCCCCTGCCGAGCATGGCTCGGCACCACGTTGGGGTTGGCTTGTAAGGCCCCTGCCGAGCATGGCTCGGCACTACCGGGCATCGCTGTGGATCAGCGACTGATGTAGCGCGCGAATCCCAGCCACAACGGCACTGCGTACAGCACCGCACCGAGTACGAACAAGGCGGTCAGCAGGTGCACGCGCCAGTTATTGATGCGCAGGAAAATGAGTTGCTCGATAGTGCGGCCCAGCCAGAACACGGCCATGAAAGCCAACACCACGTGCCCCAGCCGGGTATCGAGCAGTTCGCGGGTGAACGCCAGTGACAGCACGGCCATTCCCACAAACACGTAGACCAGGCGCAGGTTGAGGATCTGCATGATTGCGCGGTTGGCTGCGCTTAGCTTTGCCAGCTCGTGTTTCCAGCCGAACAAACCCCAGAACGCGAGGTGGAACAGGGCAAAGCCCAGACAGTGCAGTCCGCCAAGACGCAGCATCCATTCCGCGATCTGCATGCGTCAGCTTCCACTGCGGCTGGGACGTGGCGATACCCACATCGCGATGATGGCCTGGAAGACCTCGGTACCGGCGGCATCGGTGACGCTGACCTGCACCGGCAAGTCGTAGCCGTGGTCGGCGCTGATGATGGGCTGCTGCGGCGTCGCCACCGCCCTCAACACACCCAGCGGCTTGGCCTGGTACTTCACCTGCATGCCCTTGGGAATCCAGCGCATGTCAGCCGGCAGGCTGGCATCCACCATCACCCCGCCGACCAACTCGGCAAGATTGCACATCGCGATCGCATGCACCGTGCCGATATGGTTGCTGATGCGGCGACGCTGGCGGATCACACCTTCGCAACGGCCAGGTTCCAGTGCAGTGATGGTTGGCGAGATGCTGGCGAAGTAGGGTGCCTTGAAGCAGACAGCACGCGAGAACAGCCAGTTGCCGGCGGGCCAGCGGGTAAAACGACGGTATAGCGAGAGCAGGGGCGCAGTCATGGCGTGGTGTCCTGATATGAAAACGGCGGGCACAAGGCCCGCCGTCGGTACTGCATGTGGATTGGCTTACGCGGCCTGCTGCGGCTGCGGGCGCTGCTTGCCCGGCAGGTCGTAGTAGCCGGCCGAACGCAGTTCATGCGGCTCGAAGTCGTCCACGGTGATGGTGTCCATGGTGATCTCGCGCAGCTCTTCCAGCAGCTTGCGCTCGTCCTGGGTGATCACGCCCTCGGCCACGGCTTCGTCCAGCTGGCTGGCGAAGGTCAGCGCTTCGATGCCCTTGGTCTTCAACGCCTTGATGAACTTGCGTTCCACCGGCTCGGCCATGATCGCCTTGGACAGGTAGCTGTTGATGCGGCCACCCGGGTTGTTCTCGCACGGGGTCAGGAACACCCCCTGGGCCAGGCGGTCACGCGCTTCGCCCGGTGCCATGAGCGTGGCGGCAACGCGGCGGCTCAGGCGATCACCCGGAGCTTCGGCGCGACGGCCGAACGGGAAGATCAGTGCCCACATCAACCAGCCGATCGGACGGATCGGGAAATTGCGCAGTGCAGCCGACAGCGACTCTTCGATCTTGTGCACGCTGTCGTGGAAGGCCCAGGCCAGCAGCGGCTGGTCGGCGCTCGGTGCGCCTTCGTCGTGGTAACGCTTGAGCATGGCGCTGGTCATGTAGATGTGGCTGAGCACATCACCCAGGCGACCAGACAGCGATTCCTTGAACTTGAGCTTGCCGCCCAGGGTCATCATCGAGATGTCGGCCATCAATGCCAGGTTGGCCGAGTAACGGTCCAGCTTGCGGAAGTAGCGGCGGGTGTAAGCGTCGCCCGGGGCGGCACCGAAGCGCGCACCGGTCAGGCCGAACCACAGCGAACGCACGGCATTGGAAATGCCGAAACGGACATGGCCGAACAGCGCCTGGTCGAATTCACGCAGGCCGGCCTTGCGGTCTTCATCCTGCGCGGCCTTCATTTCCTTCAGCACCCACGGGTGGCAGAGGATGGCGCCCTGGCCGAAGATCAGCAGCGAGCGGGTCATGATGTTGGCACCTTCCACCGTGATGGCGATCGGTGCGGCCTGCCAGCTGCGGCCGGCGAAGTTGCGCGGGCCGAGGATGATGCCCTTGCCGCCGATCACGTCCATCACGTCGGAAATGACTTCGCGGCTCATGTTGGTGCAGTGGTACTTGGCGATCGCCGACGGCACCGACGGCACGTCGCCACGGTCGACCGCGGCTGCGGTGGCCTGCGACAGCGCGCTGATCTTGTAGGCCTTGCCGCCGATGCGGGCCAGCGCTTCTTCCACGCCCTCGAAGCGGCCGACCGACAGGCCGAACTGCTTGCGGATGCGTGCATAGGCACCGGTCACCACCGCACCGGCCTTGGCACCACCGGAGGCGGTGGAGGGCAGGGTGATGGAGCGGCCAACGGCCAGACACTCGTTGAGCATGTTCCAGCCCAGGCCGCGCTTCTCGGCGCCGCCGATCAGCTGGCTCATCGGGATGAAGACGTCCTTGCCGCGGATCGGGCCGTTCTGGAAGGTGGAGTTCAGCGGGAAGTGGCGGCGGCCGATTTCCACGCCATCGGTGTCACGCGGCAGCAGTGCCAGGGTGATGCCGATGTCCTTGGTGTCGCCGAGCAGGCCGTCCGGATCGTACATGCGGAAGGCCATGCCGATCAGGGTCGCGACCGGTGCCAGGGTGATGTAACGCTTGTCGAAGGTGAGCTTCAGGCCCAGCACTTCCTCGCCCTTCCACATGCCCTTGCAGACGATGCCGAAGTCGGGGATGGAGGTGGCATCGGAGCCGGCGAACGGGCCGGTCAGGCCGAAGCACGGTACTTCCTGGCCGATGGCCAGACGCGGCAGGTAGTAATCCTTCTGCTCCTGGGTGCCGTAATGATTGAGCAGTTCACCCGGACCCAGCGAGTTGGGCACGCCAACGGTGGAGCTGACCACGCTCGACACCGAGGCCAGCTTCTGGATCACCTTGTGGTGGGCCAGCGCACTGAAGCCCAGGCCGCCGTATTCCTTCGGGATGATCATGCCGAAGAACTTGTTCTTCTTGATGAACTCCCACATGTCCGGCGGCAGGTCCGCGTGCACATGGGTGATCTCGAAGTCGTTGACCATCTTGCACAGTTCTTCCACCGGGCCATCCATGAAGGCCTGTTCCTCGGCGGTCAGCTGCGGCTTGGGGTAGCTGAGCAGGATGTTCCAGTCCGGGTCGCCGGTGAACAGCTCGCCTTCAAAGCCAACCGAGCCGGTTTCCAGCGCGATGCGCTCGGTCTTGGACAGCGGTGGCAACACCTTGCGGAACACGCCCATGAACGGCGCGGTGATCAGCGGCTTGCGCAGGAACGGCAGCAGCACCGGCACGCAGATCAGCGCAACGATGGCGGCAGCAACGATGATCGCGGTCTGGTTGACGCCGGCAAACCAGCAGATGGCCAGGGCTGCAACGCTGATGATCGTCCAGACGACGAGCCGCATGCGGTGGTAGGCAACAAAGGCCGCTGCAAGCAGCAGGGCCAGGAAAGGTACGACGATGCTCATGGACGTGCTCCGGTAACGTGCTCGGTTCGGGCGGACGCTGCGGAAGGCAGTGCGTCCAGATAGTTCAACACAGCGGCGGTAAACGCGTTGTTGTCATCGCCGGCCACCATGTGGGTGGCGTGCGGCAGATGGACATGTTGCGCGTGTGGCACCAGCGCCATGAATTCTTCAACGGTCTGCGGCGAGACCAGGTCACTGCGGCCACCGCTGACCAGCAGCAGCGGGCATTGCACCTGCCGTGCGGCGTCAGCAATCACGCCCTGGTGCTGCTCGCTGTCGCGCGCCAGTTCGTCGACCAGGCGCGGGTCCCAATGCCAGTTCCAGCGGCCATCCTTGCCTGGGCGCAGCAGCGCACGCAGCGAATCTTCGCTCTTGCGCGGGCGGTGCGGCATGTAGGCGGAGATGGTATCGGCGGCGGCCTGCAGCGAGGCGAAGCCGTCCGGATGCGCGCTCATGAAGGCAAGGATGCGCTCCACACCGCTGGTTTCCCAGCGCGGGGTGATGTCCACCAGCACCATCGCCGAGAACAGGCCCGGCCAGCGCGCCTCGGCCATCAGGCCGAACAGGCCGCCCATCGAAGCGGCGACCAGCACGGGCGGGCGCGGCAGCTCGCCGGCGACCACGATCAGGTCATCGGTGAACTGATCGCCGTGATAAGGCAGATCGCCTGTATTCCAGTCCGAATCGCCATGGCCGCGCGCGTCATAGCTGAGCGTGGCGTGGCCTTCGGCGTTGAGTGTGTCTGCTGTTGCAGTCCATGCGCCACGGGTCTGGCCGAAGCCATGCGCGAACAGGATGCAGGGCTGTTTTCCGCCGGTTCTGGTCGCGCCCAGGCCAGCGCCATGCGCGCCTTCCAGACGGATGTCTTCAGGGGTAACAGAGATAGGAGTTGGCGTAACCATACCTGATGGTATGGAATGGCCTGAATGACTGTCAATACCTATGAGTATGGAAATGCTGACTGGGCAGGAGGAGGGCGCCAGGCCTGGTCATTTATTTGCCAGATTGTCCGGGTTTTTGTTGTCTACATACTGCAACCAGTCCCCGCCGTATGGTTAAATCTGCCCATGAACGATTCTTCAGTTTCCAGCACCGAGTCCCGCAGCACGCGGAACAGCCGCCTGAGCGCGGACGACTGGGCGCAAGCGGCCTTGGACCTGATCGCTGAACAGGGTGTGGGCGCGGTCGCGGTTGAGCCGCTGGCGCGTCGCCTTGGCGTGACCAAGGGCAGCTTCTATTGGCATTTCCCCTCGCGCGACGCGCTGTTGCAAGCGGCCTTGGAGCGCTGGGAAGTCGTCGAACAGCAGCAGGTTTTCGGCAGCCTGGAAGAGGTGCCCGATCCACGTACGCGGCTGCGCGCGCTGTTCCAGCTGGTCGCCCATGAGGTCACTCCGCATGTGATCTACAGCGAGCTGCTCAAGGCCCTGGACAACCCGATGGTGCGTCCGGTCATCGATCGCGTCTCGCAGCGGCGCATGGAATACCTGATTGCCTCGTTCCGCCAGGCCGGGCTGAGTTCCACTGATGCGCGCCATCGTGCCCGGCTTGCCTATGCCGCATATGTGGGCTTTCTGCAGTTGTCGCTGCAGTTGCAGCAGCCCAAGCAGGCGCGCGAAGACTTCGAGGCCTATGTCGAGCATGTGATCGAGACCTTGATTCCGAACGGCTGAGTTGTTCGAACACAAGTGACGGAGCAAGGTCGCAGTGATGCGGCCTTTTCTTTTGCAGCGAGGTGCCTGCTGCGTGCAACGACAGTCGCGAATAGCCCTGCCGTTTCCGCAGCCCCGCTCGGCGCGGGTTCGATGTTCATGCCGGGGGCCTGATCGGAATCGGTGTCCAACGACTGAGCGGGCTGGAATCTGCTCGGGGTTGTGCCGCGCCATCGCAGCATGGAAATGAAAACGGCCCGGGAAACCCGGGCCGTTCTGTTTCAACTGATCAGACTACGATCAGAAGCGCTGACGGTACTCCATGTAGTAGTAGCGCCCCGGGGTGTCGTACTGGTAGTCGAAGCTGTTGGCGAACGCCTGGGTAGCCACCGGCGGTTCCTTCGCGAACACGTTGTTCACGCCCACCGACACGGTTGCATTCCACGGCACGTTGTAGCGCGCCTGCAGGTCGTGATAGGTGGTTGCAGCCAGCTTGTTCTGCGGGTCCTTGCCGGAAGCGGTGACGCGGTTCGGATCGCTGCACAGTGATGCGACGGTTGGATACTTGCAGTTCTCAACCAGGCTGGAGAAGTAGCGGGTGGTCCAGGTCAGGCCGAAGTCGCCATAGGTCCAGTTCGCGGTCAGGTTGGAGCGGATGCGCCAGACCGGAGTGTCCTTGACGTAGGTGCCCACTTCCGAAGCATCCCAATCGGCGTCCGGGGTTGCCTTGGTGCGATAGGACGACATGTAGGTGCTGTCCCAGATGAACGAGAATGCACCGAAGCGGGTGTCCGGCAGCGAGTAGCGCATGGTCAGGTCGTAACCTTCCACTTCGGTCTCGCCCAGGTTGGCCAGGCCCATCTTCAGGTAGGTGATCTGGCCCAGTGCGTTGCGGGTCAGGCCTTCATTGACGATGTCGCACCAGCTCTGGTTGCCTTCCACATAGCACTGGTCAAGCATGTAGGTGACCTGCGGACGGCTGATCACGTTCTTGATGTTGATCTGCCACCAGTCCAGCGACACGTCGAAGCCCTTCAGGAAGCTCGGGCTGAACACCAGGCCCAAGGTCTTGGAGGTCGAGGTTTCCGGAGTCAGTTCTTGGTTGGAAACCCAATCGAACGGCCACGGGGTCTGGTCGCCGTACTTTTCGCGCTGCTTGTAGGCAGCGGAAATGCCGGCTGCGGCGCAGCGCTGGGCCACGGCGGCATTGCCAATGAACGGGCTGTCGCTGGAGCAGGGGTCGCCGTAGCCTTCGTACGAAGCGGAACCGCCACCGAACATGTTGGAGATCGACGGTGCACGGAAGCCTTCGGCCCAGTTGCCGCGGACCAGCAGGTCAGCGTACGGCTTCCACTTGAAGCCGAACTTGCTGTTCAGCGTATTGCCGAAGTTGCTGTAGTCGGAATAGCGGGTAGCCACGCTGAATTCCAGCACCTCGGCACCCGGCAGGTCCTTCAGCAGCGGGATCGCCAGTTCCAGGTACAGATCGTCCAGGCTGTAGTCACCGCTGGTCGGCTGACGGGCATTGCCCGAGCTCATGCCTGCCGAGACGAAAGCATCCGGCAGGTCGTAGCCGGATTCCTTGCGGTGCTCGTAGCCAGCAGCGAAGCCCATCATGCCGCCCGGCAGTTCGACGATGTCGCCGGCCAGGTTGGCGGTGAAGCTCTTGCTCTTGTTCTGGAACTTGTCCTTGGCGGTGAACAGGATGTAGTCCAGCATTTCCTGCGGCATGTTGCCTGCGCTGGACAGCGGGTTGAACGGCACGCAGCCTTCGATCACGGCGCCCGGGCTGCCGCACTTGACCACGCCATCGGTATCCATGAAGGACGCGCCGGTAGCCTGGTACAGGTTGGCCATGTTGACGTCGCCGACCTGGGTGTCGATCTGGTCGTTCGAGTTGTAGCTCAGGCCAGCATCCCAGTTGAAGTAACGGTCTGCAAACTGGAACGAGCCTTCCAGGCCGCCATACCAATGCAGGGTCTTGACGTCCTGCTCATAGAAACGCTCCTGTTCGACCAGGCGACGGTTCCAGTTGAGGTTGCGTGCGTCGGCAGCGCCCTTGGTCGGGTTGTAGTAGCTGTCCTTGGACAGACCCTCGGAGCCGTCCATGTAGCTGCCTGCGCTGAGCGGGAAGCCGGCCAGCTGCTGGGCCGAGTTACGCTGGTTGTACAGCGCATCGGTGCGCAGTGCGATCGAATCGGTCAGGTCATAACGGCCCTGGATGTAGATCGACTTGCGCTCCTGCGGGGTGCGCAGGTAGTTGTCAGCGGCGTAGTTGTATTTGTCGGCATTGCCATAGGTGTGGAAATTGCCCGGCAGAACGCGGCCATCGGCGCCCTTGTTGACAACCCAACGGTCGATGCCTGCACGGTCGGCGGTGGCCTTGTCCTTGCTGCCGGCGATCGAATCCCAGTAGTCCATGTCATCGGTAGGGATATCGTCGACGGTCAGGTCCCAGATGCCGCCGTCAGCGGTCTGGCCGCTGTACTGGCTCGAACCCAGGCCGTACACCGGGTCGCGCGAGATCTTGCGTGCGCCGGCCTTGACGGCCTTTTCCTTGACGTAGCTGGCGCCGAACACCAGGTTGCCGCGGTCGCTGCTGGTGCCCAGGGTCAGGTCGTAGCCTTCGCGCTCGCCGTCGCCCTTGCTGAACTGGCCGCGATACACATGGGCTTCACCGCCATTGAAATCTTCGCGGGTGATGATGTTGACCACGCCGGCGATGGCGTCCGAACCGTAGATCGAGGAGGCGCCGTCCTTCAGGACTTCGATACGCTCGACCATGGCCGACGGGATGGTGTTCAGATCGACGCTGCCATCCAGTGCGGAGACCCAGCGACGGCCGTTGACCAGCACCAGAGTGCGCGAAGAGCCGAGGTTGCGCAGGTCGACACCGGAGGAACCGTCGCCGCCGTTGTTGAACTGCGTGTTGATCGCAGCGCCGTTGGTGGCGATCTGCTGCAGAACGTCAGCGACGCTGGTGCGGCCGGTCTGCTGGATTGCTTCGCGGCTCAGGGTCAGAACCGGCTGCGAGGTTTCTGCGTCAACCGAACGGATACGGGAGCCGGTGACCTGGATGCGATCCAGGTTGGTTGCACCCTTTTCAGCGTCTTGGGCATAGGCGACACCGGTGGTGCCTGCACTTGCGACAAGCGCAAGGACAACTGCGTCACGCAGTTTGTTGGTCTTGCAAATCATTGGTTCTCTCTCTCTGCCAAGTGGACTTGGTATAGCTGGGAAGACCGCTGGCGGATCCGAAATGCGGACCCAAAACCATCGGCTTGAGACCGATAGTACTTGCGACTGCAAATAAATTAAAGATTGGTTAATGATGTTGTGAAACACACTCCAATTCAGCAAAGGGTGCTCTTGCTTGTTCCTTGAGGTGAGCACGCAGGAACGCAAAACGCCCCGATGTACGGAGCGCTGGAGGTTTCAAGCCGAAAGTTTTTTACAGGTCTTGTTCGTAACGGACGTACGGGATTGCGCCGTCGTCGTTGCTTTCGTTACGCGGTGAGAACGGGTTTTTACCGCGGGTGATCACGTTTTCCGCGCCGACCGTGAGCTGGCCGCTCCATGGCGTGCGCCAGGTGATGCCCAGGCCCAGGCCTTCCCACTTGCCGCTCTGGCCGGGGGCGTCGACAACGCGGCCGATGACATTGGCGCTGAAGGCGCCGTAGCCACCGCCAACGGTCAGGCTCTTGCTGTCCCACTGGTCAACCACCGCCGGAGCGGCGTCGGTCAACGGCACCAAGCGTGCCTTGGCGTAGGTGCCACCGATGGAGACAAAGCCTTCGCGGCCGATGTTCTTCTGCCCGAATACAGTCAGGTCGTTCTGCTCGACCCGCGCCGCGCCGCTTTTATTGCCACCCGACAACCAGGCCGGGAGCGTGTCGCGGCCAGTACCAGCGCTCACGCCGACGCGGCCACCGGGGCGGTTGAACGCGGTGGTTGCCGAGATATGACGGCCGTTGTTGCTGTCGTCGTCATCGCCGAGGCTGGCCAACATGCAATGGCTGGCAAGGCCGCCAATGCTGCTGCCGCGGCTGCTGTTGCAGAGCAGGCCGAGCGAGTCGCCCGAGGACAGGCCAAATGCCGCATCCAGCGAGCTCTGGCCAAGATTCCAGCGTGCGCCCACGTTCTGGGTGCCGGTGGGTTCCAGGTAAAGCAGGGCCTCGACCTTGCCGCTGCCGCGGTTCCAGACCGGCAGCACGGTGCTGTCCATGGCGCGCGGCTTGCTTTGCGCATGCACGCCCGTGACCACGCCAAGGGCGATCATCAGGGCAAGCGGTAGGCGCAATAAGGCGTTCATGGACTCAGTAAGACCCCGTTGGCGCCAGGAAGTTCCCGGCGCGTGAGTTCTCGATCCTATGCGGTTTATGGTTTCTTAACAAGTCTTCGCCCTCCCCAGAACGCAACTCGTTGGGCCGTTATTGCAGCCGCTCGGGAGCGGGCTGGTTAGCCGGTGTGGAACTGAACAATACGCCAAATTCTGCTAATGGGAAGTGATATTCCTGGCCGCAGAACTCGCAGCGTACTTCCACCTGGCCGGTGGGCTCGGCGGCAGCGCGCGCCTCCTCCTCGCCGAGCGACTGCAGCATGGAGCTGACCCGCTCGCGTGAACAGGAGCAGCCGAAGCACAGGGTCTTGTCGCCAACCAGCTGCGGGTTCTCCTCATGGAACAGGCGGTGCAGCAATTCGCTGCCCGGCAGGGCCAGCAGTTCGTCGCGGCCGAGCGTGTCAAACAGCGCACCAGCGCGGACCCAGCCGTCCTCATCGCCTTCGTCGCCGGGCAGTTTCTGCAGCAGCAGGCCAGCTGCATGCTCACCGTCGCTGGCCAGCAACAGGCGGGTCGGCAGCTGTTCGGAGTGACGGAAGTAGTCTTCGAACGCCTCGTCCAGGCTGTCGCCAGTCAGGGCGACCAGGCTCTGGTAGCGCTGCGGCTCGCGCGGATCCAGGCCGGGGTTTTCGATGGTGATGGCCAACAGGGCGTCGTCGCCGAGGCCTGACAGGGTGACCGGGGCATCCTCACCGTCGTTCAGCTGGACGATGCCGCGCAGGGTGCCGGCTGAGGTGCATTCACTGAACAGTGCGCGCAGGGCACTGCTGCTGCGAAGCTGAATGGACAGCCGGCCATCGACCTTGGTGTGGCCGGTAAACAGTGCCGAGGCCACGCTTGCTTCGCCCAGCAGGCGGGCGGCGGTGGCGGGATAGGTGCCGTGCGAGAGGATTTCCCGCCATGCCTGGCCCAGCCGGACGTGGACGCCGCGCACGCCGGCGGCGGGCAGAAGGAAGCGGACAAGCAGATCGGAGGTGTCGGTCATGGGGCTGAATCTACGCGAGGTGGGGTCGGTGCCGGATAATGCGCCGGACAAAGAGTCTTGCAAGGTGGATATCAATGGGGGCGGAGCAGGCCGAGCTCAAGGTGGAGCAGGGGACGGGAACAGGGCGCCGGCGGCGCTGGTTGCGGCGCTTGCTATGGGCGCCGGTGGTGTTTGTCGTGTTCAGTGTGCTGCAGGTGCTGGTGCTGCGCGTTGTCGATCCGCCGTTTTCAACGGTGATGCTGTTCCGGCAGGTGGAGGCTTTGGCCCAGGGTGACTGGAAGTTCCGCATCAGCTACCAGTGGCGTGACCTGGACGAGATGGCGCGCAGCGTGCCGATATCGCTGGTAGCGGCGGAGGATCAGCGCTTTCCTGAGCACAACGGCTTCGACCTGCAGGCAATTGAGAAGGCGCGCAAGCACAACGAGCGCGGCGGCCGCCTGCGCGGTGCCAGCACCATCAGCCAGCAGACCGCCAAGAACGTGTTCCTGTGGCAGGGCCGCAGTTGGCTGCGTAAAGGGTTGGAGGTCTGGTACACGGTGTTGATCGAGGCCTTGTGGCCCAAGCAACGCATCATCGAGATGTATGCCAACGTCGCTGAGTTTGGTGATGGCATCTACGGGGTGCAGGCGGCATCGCGCACATACTGGGGCAAGGATGCAGCGCGCTTGAGCCCTGCGGAAAGCGCCCGCCTGGCGGCGGTACTGCCGTCGCCACGGCGCTACAACGCGGCCAAGCCCGGGCCCTATGTGCAGCGCCGCGCCGCGTGGATCCAGCGGCAGGCGCGACAGTTGGGCGGGGCCGATTATGTCGACGATGGCAATTGAATGTGCGGCTCTGGGTAGACTTGCGCAATGAGCCCGCCTGAACGCCTGACCCTGCTGATCACCGCTTTCAACGAGCAGGATGCGCTGCCGCTGCTGCATCCGCGCCTATGCGCCCAGTTGCAGGCGCTGGCAGCTGATGTCGATGGCCGCATTCTGTATGTCGATGACGGCAGCAGCGATGCCACGTGGTTGGTGATGCAGGAATTGGCAGCGCAGGAGCCGCGGGTGTCTGTGCTGCGGCTGTCGCGTAATTTCGGCAAGGAGATCGCGCTGACGGCGGGGCTGGATTTCATCGAAGATGGAGCGGTGATTCTTCTTGATGCCGATGGCCAGGATCCGCCCGAGTTGATCCCGCAGTTCGTTGCCCTGTGGCAGCAAGGTTATGACGATGTCTATGGCACGCGTGTTGAGCGCGGCGGTGATGGCTGGTTGAAACGCTTAACTGCAGCGGCGTTCTACCGGGTGATGGGGCGCTTGTCGAAAACGCCGATTCCCGCCGATACAGGCGATTTTCGTCTGCTGTCAGCGCGTGCGCTGGCTGGCCTGCGGCAGCTGCGTGAGCGCCATCGTTTCATGAAGGGTCTGTTCGGCTGGGTGGGCTATAAACGCATCGCCTTGCCGTACCGGCGCGAGCCGCGCCTGGCGGGCAGCAGCAAGTTCGGTTTCTGGAAGCTGTGGAATTTCGCGTTGGAGGGCATCACCAGCTTTTCCACCGCACCATTGCGGGTGGCGACCTACCTGGGCCTGTTCACGGCTGCGGGAGCATTCGCCTTCGCTGCCTGGGTGATCGGCAAGGCGGCCCTGTATGGCGACCGGGTTGCCGGCTGGCCGACGATGATGGCGGCGATCCTGTTCCTGGGCGGCGTGCAGCTGATCGCGCTGGGGCTGATCGGCGAGTACCTCGGCCGCCTGTACATGGAGGCCAAGCAGCGGCCCTTGTACCTGGTGGATACATGGCAGCCGGCGAACGTGGCAGTATCTGCCCCATCCGCCAGCGCAGGAGAACGCCATGCAGACCGTTCGACAGTTGCTTGGGGCCAAGTCCCCTGAGATCCACGCTGTGCCGCCGGATGTGGCGGTGGTGCAGGCAATCCGCCTGATGGCCGAGAAGGGCATTGGCGCGGTGCTGGTGATGGAGGGCCGCAATCTTGTCGGCATCCTTTCCGAGCGTGACTACGCGCGCAAGATCGTCTTGATGGACCGGTCTTCGGCCAGCACGCCGGTGCGCGAGATCATGACCGCCGAGCTGGTCACTGTGGCACCGACAGTCACCGTCGAGCAATGCCTGGAACTGGTGACCAACCGACGCATCCGTCATCTGCCGGTAGTGGATGGCGATGAAGTGGTTGGCGTGATCTCGATCGGCGACCTGGTCAAGGCGGTGATCGAGGCGCAGCGCCGCGAACTGGGCCAACTGCAGCAATACATCACCGGCACCTGAGTCCGTAGGCGCTACCTGGCGTAGCGCCCGCCACACTGCACATCCTTGCCCGGCCCGGTTTCAATCGTGGCCAGCAGCGCTGCGGGTGGGGCAATGCTGGCCAAGGTCAGGGCGATCGCGCCACGCAGACCCAATGCCTTGAAGTCAGGACGGAAGGATGGATCCTTGAAGCTGCCGCCGATACGCAGCGGCGAACGCAAGACGAGGATGCTCACATCCTTGGGGCGCGGGCGCAGCAACAGATCCAATTGTTCCTGCCTGAGATTGACCGTGCCCTCACCGACAACCAGCGTGTCGGTGGTGTCGAAGGCCAATGCACGCGATTGCATGAGTCCGTTGTGCACACCGAAGTCAGCAAAGGCACAGCGCAGCGGAATCTGCTTGTCACCGGTGAACAGGAATTTCAGTGATTCTGCTACATCCAGCCCGGCCAGCTCCATCAGCAGGTTGCCGATATGGCCGCGGCCCATGCCCAGCGCGACATCGCCATTGCTGCTGCCCAGCATCGCGGCGATGGAGTTGCCGCTGCCGCTCAGGCGGAGATTGCCGCTGATGCCGCCGGAGGCCTGTTCGGCCAGTTTGGCATCCGGGAACAGCTGGCCAAGCTGGACCCCGCGCAGGCTGGCATTGAGGGTGGTGCTGATCTGCGGGCGTCGCGCATCCATGCGGATGGTGCTGCGGATGTCGCCTCCGGCCACGCCGAAGTTGAGTGGTTCCAGCCGCAGCAGGCCGTTGTCCAGCAGCAGGTGCGCGTCCATGTCGTCCAGTGGCAGTTTGGGCGCGCTGATGTGCTGTGCCTTCCAGCGCACGTCGGCGTCCATCGCGCGCAGTTTGCTCAGGTCATAGGGTTTGTCGGGCAGCAGCGTTGGTTTGTCGGCAAGTCGTGCTGCCTCGGCCTTCTGTTCGGCGTTTGCCGATTCATCGCCGCCGGTTTTCGGTGGCGCACCGATGAAGCCTGCGAGATCGTCGAAGTCCAGTCGTTTGGACAACAGGTTGGCAGTCAGTCGCGGGCGCTCGCCGGCCACATCGATCTCCACATCGCCGGCCAGGTCGCTGTCACCAACCCGCCCACTGAACTTCTCGTAGCGCCAGCGCTGGTACTCGCGCTTGAGTCGCCCATCCAGCCGGTACGGCGGCGACGAAGGAATGGCGATGCCGATCAGTGGGTAGAGGTCTTCCAGATCCTGCCCGCTGAGCTGGAACTGCAGGTCGAACACCTGGAACTGAAAGGGATTGGTCAACGTGCCGCTGGCGATGGCGTGGGTGGCGCCAGCACGGGCATCGAGATGGATGCGGAACGGGTGCGCGCTGTTGCTGAGTTCCAATGGCGATTCGGTGCCACCTTTCAGGGTGAACGCCGCACCTTGCCAGCGGCCCTTGCCTTCGATCAGCACCGGAGGTGCGGCATCGGCCTGTTTCGGCGTGCCGCTGTGCACCGTCAGGTCAACGCGGGTGCGCCCGGGTTCGTCGAGGAACTGCAGCTTGCCGTCGGTGATATGCAGGCGCTTGAGTTGCGGCGGTTCGCCGCCGCCACCGCCGAGGAAGTCCCAGTTGCCAGGCTCGCCCTTGCGCGGCGCGGTCTGCAGCAGCACATCGGGGCGGCTCAGGCGGATCTCCGGCATCTGCACGCTGCCGCGCAGCAGGGGCCAGATGCGGATATCCAGTTCGACGCGATCAGCGCTGGCCATCTGCGGCTGTTTTGCCCAGCTGGCATTGGCGAAGCGGATGTTGTCGCCACGAACGGTGGTGGTGCGGCCCAGATTCACGTCCAGGTTGCCGATCTGCAGGACGCGGCCGGTGCGGGCCTGCACGGCACGTTCCAACGGGCCTTTGAACCAGTTCCAGTCCCACAGCAGGATCAGCACGAGGATCGCGATCAGCACCGCCGCAACGGCAATGAGCCAGCGTTGGCCGCGCTTGCCGGGGCGTTGCAATCGCCAGCGCGACGCTGTTGGCGTGGCCGGGGGTGGGGAAGTAGTCACGTCCCCATCGTGGCGGGGGCCGTGTTCACGTCGCGCGAACCGCGCATTGGCGTGACGTGAACAAGGTGTAGCCAGGATGTTGCCGGGATATCCTGTTGAGCTTGCGGATCCGTTGCGCTTACAGGATCTGCGCGGTCACCGAGACGAAGTGGCAGACGCTGCCGGCAATCACGAACAGGTGCCAGATCGCGTGCGAGTAGGGCAGCTGTTCGCGGTGATAGAACACCGTGCCCAGGGTGTAGAACACGCCGCCACCGAACAGCCAGCCCAAGGTCCAGCCATCGATCGAAGCCCACATGGGCTTGATCGCGACGATGACCAGCCAGCCCATCGCGATATAGATCGCGGTCGAGAGCTTCTTGAAGCGGCCGGTGTAGAACAGCTTGAAGATGACGCCGAAGACGGCCAGCGCCCAGATCGCAGAGAACAGTCCCCAGCCCCACGGGCCACGCAGGCCGATCAGGGTGAAGGGTGTATAGGTGCCGGCGATCAGGATGTAGATCGCGCAGTGGTCGAAGATCTTCAGCCGGCCCTTGGCCACCGGGTGCTGGATGGCGTGGTAGAGGGTGGAGGCGGTGTACAGCAGCAACAGCGCGATGCCAAAGACAATCGCGCTGGCCAGTTGCCAGCCATCGCCATAGATCGCTGCCAGGGTGATGAGTACGGCACCGCCAGCCAAAGCGCTGACCGCGCCCAGACCGTGGGTGAGGGCGCTGGCGACTTCTTCGCGGATCGATGCAACGGATGCAGTCATGGGTAATGGGGGCGCGGGCTGGGGGGAGGCCCGGTGCCCGCTATCATCACCCCGAACGGCGGCGTGTGCACGCCGCCATCAGACTTAGGCGACCGAAACCGTGTGCGCGGCCTCACGTGTGGCGGAGAACCGCACGTCCGGCGCGCGTTCCTGGGCCAGCTGCAGGTTGACCCGCGTCGGTGCCAGGTAGACCAGGTGGCCGGCGGCATCGATGCTCAGGTTGCTGGCGTTCTTCTCGCGGAACTCTTCCAGCTTCTTGGCATTGCTGCAGGTCACCCAGCGTGCGGTGATCACCGAGACCGGCTCGAACACTGCTTCCACGCCGTACTCGTCCTTCAGCCGGTAAGCGGCCACGTCGAACTGCAGCACGCCGACCGCTCCCAGGATGAGGTCGTTGCTCATCAGCGGGCGGAAGAACTGGGTGGCGCCTTCTTCCGACAACTGCGCCAGGCCCTTCTGCAGCTGCTTGAGCTTGAGCGGATCCTTCAAGCGGGCGCGGCGGAACAGTTCCGGGGCAAAGTTGGGAATACCCGTGAAGGTCACCGCTTCGCCTTCGGTGAAGGTGTCACCGATGGAGATGGTGCCGTGGTTGTGGATGCCGATCACATCGCCCGGCCATGCCTCGGCAGCGATCTCGCGATCACTGGCCATGAAGGTCAGCGCGTTGGCCAGCTTCATTTCCTTGCCGGTACGCACATGGAAGGTCTTCATGCCGGCGGTGAAGCGGCCCGAACACACGCGCATGAAGGCGACACGGTCACGGTGCTGTGGATCCATGTTGGCCTGGATCTTGAACACGAAGCCGGTCAGCTTGTCTTCCTGCGGCACGATGTCGCGGCCGGTGGTGGCGCGGGTCTGCGGTGCCGGTGCGTGCTCGACGAAGAAATCCAGCAGCGGCTGTACGCCGAAGTTGTTGACGCCGGAGCCGAAGAACACCGGGGTCTGCTTGCCGGCCAGGTAGGCCTCGACGTCGAACGGGTGGCTGGCGCCCTGCACCAGTTCCAGTTCGTCGCGCAGGTCGGCCAGCATCTTCTCGCCGATCTTCTCGGCAAGGCCGGGCGAATCCAGCGACGGGAAGATGGTCGAATCCTGACGGGTGAAGTTGCGGCCCTGTTCGTACAGGTGCACTTCGCCGGTCAGCAGGTGCACCACGCCCTTCAGGCGCTGGCCCATGCCGATCGGCCAGGTGACCGGGGCGCACTGGATGCCGAGCACGGTCTCCACTTCATCCAGCAGCTCGATCGGGTCCTTGCCCTCGCGGTCGAGCTTGTTGATGAAGGTCATGATCGGGGTGTCGCGCAGGCGGCAGACTTCCATCAGCTTGATGGTGCGTTCTTCCACGCCCTTGGCCACGTCGATCACCATCAGCGCCGAGTCCACCGCGGTAAGCACGCGGTAGGTGTCCTCGCCGAAGTCGGCGTGGCCGGGGGTGTCGAGCAGGTTGATGATCTTGCCTTCGTACGGGAACTGCATCACCGAGGAAGTGACCGAGATGCCGCGTTCCTTTTCCAGCGCCATCCAGTCCGAGGTGGCGTGGCGCGCAGCCTTGCGGCCCTTGACCGAGCCGGCCATCTGGATCGCGCCCCCGAACAGCAACAGCTTTTCGGTCAGCGTGGTCTTGCCGGCGTCAGGGTGGGAAATGATGGCGAAGGTGCGGCGGCGCGCGGCTTCGGTGGCGACTTCGGACATGGCAGGGGCGCCCGCCCGGGCGCATCAGAAACGAATGAACCGGCGATTATACCTGCCACCAGCCCAGCAAGGATGACCGGCGGCAGGCGGTGGTGGGGGGGGGGGGGGGGGGGGGGGGGGGGGGGGGGGGGGGGGGGGGCGGCCCGCCGGGGGGGGCGCGCCCCCGCCCCCCCCCCCGCCCCCGCCGGCCGGGCCGAGCACCACCACCCACC
>NZ_JBRREF010000091.1:0-17274 GCF_056760135.1 Stenotrophomonas sp. STEN023
CGGCAGAGGCTCTATCGGTAATGCCCCAGCCGAGCATGGCTCGGCACTACATCATTCGCCGCTCGCGAACTTATGCAGTGCTTCGCCTTGCAGGCGGTAGACCGTCCATTCGTCCTGCGCCACCGCACCAGCGGCTTTGTAGAACTCGATGGCCGGTGTATTCCAGTCCAGCACCGACCATTCAAAGCGTCCACAACCCTGTTCCACCGCCAGTCTGGCGATGTGCTGCAGCAAGGCCTTGCCGGCGCCGCTGCCACGCGCTTCAGGGCTGACGTACAGGTCTTCCAGGTAGATGCCGTTGCGGCCCAACCAGGTCGAGTAGTTGTAGAAGAACACGGCGTAACCAATCGCCTTGCCATCGCGCTCGCAGATCAGCGCCTGCGCCTTGGCATCGGCGGAAAACAGGCTGGCGCGAATGCCCGCCTCGTCGGTCTGCACCGAGGATTCGGCCTTCTCGTAAATAGCCAGCTCGCGGATGAAGTGCAGGATCAGGCCTGCGTCATCGGCGATGGCCGGACGGATCTGCACTTCAGCCGCGCGCATCACTCAGCCTCGCGCCGCAGCGACATTGCCGCGCATCTTGCTGATCATCTCGACATAGTTGGGCGCATTGAAAATGGCCGAACCAGCGACGAAGGCATCGGCACCGGCAGCGGCGATCTCACCGATGTTGTCGGCCTTTACGCCGCCATCCACTTCCAGCATCACCGGCTTGCCGAGCTTGTCGATCATCGCCCGCACCGCGCGCAGCTTGTCCAGGGTTGACGGGATGAAGGCCTGGCCGCCGAAGCCCGGGTTGACCGACATCAGCAGCACCAGGTCCAGGTCTTCCAGCACCCAGTCCAGCACTTCGACCGGCGTTGCCGGGTTCAGCACCAGGCCGGCCTTGCAGCCATGCGACTTGATCAGCTGGATGGTGCGGTGCACGTGGCGGCTGGCTTCCGGGTGGAAGCTGATGATGCTGGCGCCGGCCTCGGCGAAGTCCGGCACGATGCGGTCGACCGGCTCGACCATCAGGTGTACGTCGATCGGCGCGGTGACACCGTGCTTGCGCAGGGCCTGGCAGACCATCGGGCCGATGGTCAGGTTGGGCACGTAATGGTTGTCCATCACGTCGAAATGGACCCAGTCGGCACCTGCGGCCAACACGTTGTCGACCTCCTCGCCGAGCTTGGCGAAATTGGCCGAGAGAATGGACGGGGCGATGATGCAGTTGGACATGGCGGGGCCTTTCAGCGTTTACGCAGGGATTTGATGCGGTCGTAGGCGGCGTTGATCTGCCGGGCCTTCTTCTCGGCCTGGGCGCGCAGCTCGGGGGCGGCGCCGGCCACTTTGTCGGGGTGGTACTGGGACATCAGGCGACGGTAGGCCAGGTCGATCTCGGCGTCGGTGGCATCACGGGTGACCCCCAGCTCACGGTACGGCAAGTCCTTGCCCAGCTTGAACCAGTCGTTGTCGAAGGCATGTCCCAGCAACAGACCAATTATCCCGCCAAACAAGGGGTTGGGCCTGAAAAGCAGGGCCCCGGCGATGAAGCCGAACAGTTTTCCGTACCAGCGCATGGGTGGGTGAATGGCCTGTGGACAATCAAGACGTGCATTTTATGCCACAGCGGCCCGATCCGGCCGTACACTAGGCCGCCCGCCGACCAGCCGCGGGCCCTGCGGGTCCTCCAGACCCGGGTCCTCCAAGCCGGCGGCATTCATTGCCAAGTCCCAGGAGTGCCCGTGCCGACCACGCTGTTGCAATCCGATCTTCCCGGCCTGCCCTTGCGCCATCGCGGCAAGGTGCGTGATGTGTTTGATATCCCGCGCGAACGTCTGCCAGCCGGAACACCCCCGGGCGAGTACCTGCTGATGGTTGCCACCGATCGCCTGTCGGCGTTCGACGTGGTGCTGCCCGACCCGATCCCGGGCAAGGGCGAGATGCTGTGCCAGGTCTCCAACTTCTGGTTCGCCAAGACCGCGCACCTGATGCCCAACCACCTGACCGGCATCGACGTGGCCAGCGTGCTGCCCGAAGGCGTGGACGCGGCGCTGTACGCCAAGCGCGCGGTGGTGACCAAGAAGCTCAAGCCGGTACCCGTCGAGGCCATCGCCCGCGGCTACGTGATCGGCAGTGGCTGGAAGGACTACCAGCGCACCGGCAAGATCAGCGGCATCGCCCTGCCCGACGGCCTGCAGCAGGCTGAAAAGCTGCCAGAAGCCATCTTCACCCCGTCCACCAAGGCGGCGGTGGGCGACCACGACGAGAACATCGACTTCGACGCGATGGTCAAGGCGGTTGGCGCCGACATGGCCGAGAAGGTGCGCGATGCCACCCTGCGCATCTACAAGTTCGCCGCCGAGTACGCGGCCGAGCGCGGCATCCTGCTGGCCGACACCAAGTTCGAGTTCGGTACCGACGCCGACGGCCGCCTGTACATCATGGACGAGATGCTGACCCCGGATTCCTCGCGTTACTGGCCGGCCGACGAGTACCAGGTGGGCATCAGCCCGCCGAGCTACGACAAGCAGTTCGTGCGCGACCATCTGGAAACGCTGGATTGGGACAAGACCGCGCCGGGCCCGGCGCTGCCGGCCGAGGTGATCGAACGCACCCGCGCCAAGTACGCCGAAGCGCTGGACAAGCTGGCCGGCATCCGCATCGACTGATCCTGCAAGCTGGATCACGGATGCGCACGGCCACCGTGCGCATCCGTAGGGAAGCCGCGCTATGCTCTGCCGGTCAACCTGGGAGGGTAGCTGGAATGAGTATCGCGCGACCGGTGGATCGTTACTTCGCCAGCTACTCCGGCGATCACGTCAACCACACCAACCAGGCCATCCACGTCATCGCGGTCCCCGCGATCCTGTGGTCGGTCATCGCCCTGCTGTGGTGCATCCCGCCGCTGGTGCCGTGGTTCCAGCACGGCATCTGGGCCGCATTCGCCATGTTCGGCACCTGGGCCTATTACAACCGCCTGTCACGCCCGCTGGGCATCGGCATGCTGATCATCTTCTTCGTGTTCGGTTGCATCTGCCGGCTACTGGAAGACCGGCTTGGCATCCAGATGCTGCTGTATATCGCCATCGGCGTATTCGTGGTGGCGTGGATAGCGCAGTTCATCGGCCACAAGATCGAAGGCCGCCGGCCGAGTTTCCTCACCGACCTGACCTACCTGCTGATCGGACCGATCTGGGTGCTGTCCAAGCTGTTCCGGCAGTTCGGCTGGCGCTACTGAGCCTGCATCACTGCGTCGCGACCAGGACTGCGCGGGCTGCAACGGCGCAATGAACTCACGGCCTGGCAACGCAGACGCACCGCGCACGGCAGGCCAACGCCTGCTGCGCTGCGCAGGTTGTTCTGCATGCGCGCAAAGAGCAGCACTGGTTCCGCAGCCGCCAGCGGCAATGAGCGTCGCACGGTAGGAGCGGCGTAAGCCACGAAGCAGATGTTGCTGAAGCCCTCTGATAGCTGTGCCATCTGGTGGTGTACCAGCTTCGCGGCTTACGCCGCTCCCACAAATTTGCAGCAGTGCGGCATTTGCCCCCTCCCTTTGCCGTAGGCAAGGGGGTGAAGAAGGTCTGCTTGCGCGGCACTGCCGCGCGACCTGATGAACGACCGAAGGCCATGCCTTCGGGCCGGACGGGTTGGGGAAGGGTGCCTTGGACTTGCGCCGTTGCTGTTGCCGCGGCAGAACGTTCGTCAGCTTCGCGGCTCACGCCGCTCCTACAAGCTTCCGGCCTGCTGCCGCGGACCGGACGTCCGCCGCACTTCCACGTTTCCCGGCCTGAACCACTGGCAGCACTGGCTCGGGCGATCTAATCCGAACGGATCATTCATAAAAGCTCGCGGATCGAAAAAATCGCCTGTTAGACTGCAAAACCCCTTTCTGAACCGCGCCCCTACATGACGCCAGTCCTGTTGCTACTGCTTGCGCTGCCCTTTCTGCTGGCAGCGGCCATCGCTCTCAATGGCCGTTTGTCGCGCAGTGCAGCCGCATGGACAGCAGCAGCGGCACCGGTTCTAGGCCTGGCCCTGCTCGGCAGCGCCACCCCGGCCGTGCTCGATGGCGAGATCGTCCGCAACAGCTGGCAATGGCTGCCGCAGATCGGCCTGGACTTCAGCCTGCGCCTGGACGGGCTGGCCTGGATGTTCACCGGGCTGGTGCTCGGCATCGGCGCGCTGGTGGTGCTGTATGCGCACTATTACCTCTCGGCCAAGGACAGCGCGCGGCGCTTCTACAGCTATCTGCTGCTGTTCATGGGCGCGATGCTGGGCATGGTGCTGGCCGGCAATCTATTGCTGCTGATGGTGTTCTGGGAGCTGACCAGCATCAGCTCGTTCCTGCTGATCGGCTTCTGGTCACACCGCAAGGATGCCCGCGAAGGCGCGCGCATGGCCTTGATCGTCACCGGCGGCGGCGGCCTGGCCCTGCTGGCCGGTGTGCTGCTGATTGGCCGCATCGTCGGCAGTTTCGATCTGGACGTGGTGCTGGCCTCGGGCGACCTGATCCGCGCCAGCGCCCTGTACCCGTGGGCACTGTTGCTGGTGCTGGCCGGCATCTTCACCAAGAGCGCGCAGTTCCCGTTCCACTTCTGGCTGCCGCAGGCGATGGCCGCACCGACCCCGGTATCGGCCTACCTGCACTCGGCAACGATGGTGAAGGCTGGTGTATTCCTGCTGGCGCGACTGCACCCGGCGCTGGCCGGCACCGAGCTGTTCTTCTACGTGGTCAGCGGCATCGGCGCGCTCACCCTGCTGATCGGCGCCTGGAACGCGATCTTCCAGCATGACCTCAAGGGCCTGTTGGCCTATTCGACGATCTCGCACCTGGGCCTGATCACCCTGCTGTTCGGCCTGTCCGCGCCGATGGCGGTGGTGGCCGGCGTGTTCCACATCCTCAACCACGCCACCTTCAAGGCCTCGCTGTTCATGGCCGCCGGCATCATCGACCACGAGACCGGCACCCGCGACATGCGCAAGCTGGGTGGCCTGCGCAAGCTGATGCCGATCACCAGCGCGCTGGCCATCGTCGCCTCGCTGGCCATGGCCGGCATCCCGCTGCTCAACGGATTCCTGTCCAAGGAAATGCTGTTCGCCGAGGCGTTGGCAACGCAGGGCCCGGACTGGATGCGACGGGCGATGAGTGCCGCCGCCCTGCTGGCCGGCATCCTCGGCGTTGCCTACAGCCTGCGCTTCGTCCACGACACCTTCTTCGGCAAGGGTCCGGTCGACATCGAGGTGGTGCCGCATGAGCCGCCGCGCTGGATGAAGGTGCCGGTGGAAGTGCTGGTGGTGATCTGCCTGGCCGTGGGCATCGCGCCGGCGCTGACCATCGCGCCGGTACTGCAGACCGCCGCTGCCTCCATCCTCGGCACCGCGATGCCTGAGTACAGCTTGTCGGTCTGGCATGGCTTCAACCTGCCGTTGGCGATGAGCGCGATCGGCGTGGTTGGCGGCATATTCCTGTACTTCGGCCTGCGTCGCTTCACCGATCTGTACGCCGCGCGCAACCGGCCAACCGGCAAGCACCTGTTCCACCGCGGCCTGGATGTACTGTTCGGCTTCGCGCATCGCGTCACCAACGCGCTGGCCAATGGCAGCCTGCAGCGCATGCTGTTTGCGCTGGTGCTGGTGGCGGTGATCGTCGCTGCTGCGCCTTACATCGCCAATCCGGTGATGCCGCTGTGGCCGGCCCCGCAGTCCATGCCCTTGCTGGGCTGGACGCTGTGGCTGGTGATGCTGGCCTGCGCCTTCGCCGGGCTGTTCCTGTACCAGCAGCGCCTGCTGGCGGTGATCGTGATGGGCGGCACCGGCCTGATGGTGGCGCTGACCTTCGTGTTCCTGTCCGCGCCCGATCTGGCCCTGACCCAGCTGATGGTCGAGATGGTGACGCTGGCGCTGATGCTGCTGGGCATGAACTACCTGCCGACGCAGTCGCCGCCGGAACACTCGCGCTGGCGCAAGCGCCGCGATGCCGTGCTCGCCATCGTTGCCGGTGGCGGTATCGCCGCGCTGGCCTATTCGCTGATGACGCTGCCGCCCAACACCATGTCCGGTGAGATGTTGCTGCGTTCGCTGCCCGAGGCCTATGGCCACAACGTGGTCAACGTGATCCTGGTCGACTTCCGTGGCTTCGATACCTTCGGTGAGATCACCGTGTTCGGCATCGCCGCGCTGGTGGTGCATGCGATGCTGCGACGCTCACGGATGGCGCCGGAGCAGATCATGCCGGGCCCGCCGATCAAGCTGCCGGTGCCGGCCGATCTGGCCCAGATCATGTTCCCACTGACACTCACGGTGTCGATCTTCCTGTTCCTGCGTGGCCACAACGCGCCCGGCGGCGGCTTCATCGCCGGCCTGGTGCTGGCGGTGCCGTTGCTGATCCAGTACGTGATCCAGGGCACCGTCTCGGTGGAATCGCGCTTCGGCTTCGACTACATCCGCTGCATCGGCCTGGGCCTGCTGATCGCCCTGCTCAGTGGCGCCGCCTCGATGTTGTTCGGCGTGCCGTTCCTGACCAGCGGTCATCTGGACCTGGAGCTGCCGCTGATCGGCACGGTGCCATTGGCCAGTGCGATTGGCTTTGATACCGGCGTTTACCTGGTGGTGTTTGGCGGGGTGATGCTGATCCTGTCGATGATGGGCACCATCAAACCTTCGCGCACCCGCAATGCCCGCAACGGCGAAATCGATATCCACCGCCGTTCGGCACGCACCGGGGAGATGCACTGATGGAACTGGCACTGGCAAGCGCCATCGGCGTACTGGCTGGCATCGGCATCTACCTGCTGCTGCGCGCGCGCAGCTTCGACGTAATCCTGGGCATGACCTTCCTGTCCTATGCCACCAACCTGCTGATCTTCAGCGCGGGGCGGCCGGTGATCGGCAAGGCACCGGTGCTCAAGGACGGCGTGGCCACCACCCTGGCCCACTACACCGACCCGTTGCCGCAGGCACTGGTGTTGACCGCGATCGTGATTGCGTTTGCGATGACTGCGGTCACCATCGTGCTGGCGATGCGCAGCCGCAGCGACAACCACAGCGATCATGTGGACGCGCATGAGCCCGAACCGCCGGCTGAGCAAGCGGCCAAGTCGGGGAGTGGCGCATGAATCATCTGGTGATCCTGCCGATCCTGATTCCACTGCTCGGCGCTGCGCTGTCCTTGTTCATTGAACACCGCCGCTACGGGCCCAAAGTGCAGCGCACGGTGGCCTGGGCCAGCATGGCCGCGCTGGCGGCGGCGGTGGCACTGTTGTTCGCGCAAACCAGCCAGGGCCAGATCTCGGCCTACCTGCTCGGCGACTGGCCGGCCCGCCTGGGCATCGCCCTGGTTGCGGATGGCCTGGCCGGCTGGATGCTGGTCACCACCCTGCTGCTGGCCATCGCCTGCCTGCTGTACGCCTGCACCGGCTGGGACCGGCGCGCGCCGCACTTCCATGCGCTGTTCCAGTTCCAGCTGGTTGGCCTCAATGGCGCCTTCCTGACCGGCGATATCTTCAATCTGTTCGTGTTCTTCGAGGTGATGCTGATCGCCTCCTACGGCCTGCTGCTGTCCGGTGGGCGCGGCCTGCGCATGCGCATCGGCCTGCATTACGTGGTGTTCAACGTCACCGCTTCCACGTTGTTCCTGATCGCTCTCGGCATGCTTTACGCGACGCTCGGTTCCTTGAACATGGCCGAGATCGGCCAGCGCGTCGCCGAGTTGCCACCCTCGCACCTGAAGCTGGCCAAGGCCGCCCTGGGCTTGCTGCTGCTGGTGTTCTGCTCCAAGGCCGCACTGCTGCCGATGTACCTGTGGCTGCCCGAGTCCTATGCGCGTGCCCCGGCAGCAGTCGCGGCGCTGTTCGTGATCATGACCAAGGTCGGCCTGTACTCGGTGCTGCGCGTGACCTCGCTGTGGTTCGACGCCGACGCCGGTGCGATGAGCGGTTATGGCAGCGATTGGCTGCTTTGGGCTGGCATCGCGACCTTGGTGGTTGCTGCGCTTGGCGCCCTGGCAGCAACCCGCATGAGCGTGCTGGTGGCGTATCTGGTTGTCGTATCGGCTGCGACTTTGTTCATCGCCTTCGCCCTCGGCAGCGCAGGCACCCTTTCCGCCGGCCTGTACTACCTGCCGCACAGCACCTTCGCCGCCGCCGCGCTGTTCCTGATCGCCGACCTGATGCGCCGCCGCCGCGTGCAGGCCGATCGCCGCCGCGAACACGAGCTCAGTGCCGTTCTGCCGAGCCGTACCGTGCCGGGGCTGTTGTTCCTGATTGGCGCCGTGGCCGTGGCCGGCCTGCCGCCGCTGGCTGGCTTCCTCGCCAAGGCCGCATTGCTGTCGGCCGTGCCGGATGCGCATACCGCCGTGGTCTGGAGCGCCGTGCTGGGCAGCAGCCTGCTGGTGATCATGGGCCTGGCACGCACCGGTATCCGCCTGTTCTGGCGCGTGCCCGGCGATGATGACGCCGCCATACCAGACCCCGAACCGGTGGATGCGCCAGCGCGGCCGTTCGAAACCGCTGCTACCTGCCTGCTGCTGGGCTACGTGGTGCTGATGAGCGTGTTCGCCGCGCCGCTGATGCGCCAGACCGATGCCATCGCCGCGCAGTTGCTGGCACCGGATCAATACCTGCATGACGTACGCGGCACCGCGCCGCAGGTGAGGCAGCCATGAGCCAACCTCGCCCCCTGCTGCGGCGGATCTTCCCCTCGCCAGCGCTGTCGATCACCGTGGTCGCGTTCTGGATGGTGATGTCCGACAGTTTCGACCTCGGCCAGTTGCTGCTGGGCATGCTGCTGGGCGTGGTGATCCCCTTGTTCGCCGCGCGCCTGGACCGCGAGTTCGCCCGTCTCGGTACGCTGCGGCCGGTACCCAAGCTGCTGGCGGTGGTGCTGTGGGACATCCTGGTCTCCAACCTGCGGGTGGCCGCGCAGGTGCTTGGACCGGAGCACAAACTCAAGCCCGGTTTCATCTGGGTGCCGCTGGATATCGCCAACATCCACGGCATCGCCGCGCTGACCAGCTTCATCACCCTGACCCCGGGCACGGTGTCGGCGGCCTTGTCCGAAGACCGCCGCCATCTGCTGGTGCATGTGCTGCACCTTGAAGATGCCAACGCCCTGATCAACGAGATCAAGAGCCGCTACGAAGCGCCGCTGATGGAGATCTTCCCGTGAACGGTTACCAGATATTCGAAACCACACTGATCGTGTGCATGCACGTGGTCGGCATCGCCATGCTGCTGGGCTTGTGGCGGCTGTTGCGCGGCCCGACCGTGCCGGACCGCATCCTCGCCCTGGACACCTTGTCGGTCACCGCCATCGCCGAGCTGATGCTGTTCGGCATGTACCTGGACTCGGCCATCTACTTCGAGGCCGCGCTGATCATCGCCATGCTCGGCTTCTGCAGCACGGTGGTGCTGAGCAAGTTCGTGTTGCGCAGGGATATCGTCGAATGATCACCTTTCTGCAGATCGCACTGTCGGCGCTGCTCGCCTTTGGCTGCTTCTTCATCCTGGTCGGCGCACTCGGCCTGGTGCGCTTCTCCGATTTCTTCAAGCGCCTGCACGCACCAACCAAGGCCAGCACGCTGGGCGTGGGCTGCGTACTGGTGTGCTCGGTGGCTTACCACATCTTCCTCGGCCAGGACCCGCAGCCACGCGAGCTGCTGATCACCGTCTTCCTGTTCATCACCGCCCCGATCAGCGCCCACCTGATGGCCAAGGCCGCACTGTCGCTGATGATGGAAAGCCGGCCGGAACCGCCGGAAGAGTAACACCGAGCAAAAGCTCCACCGGTAGTGCCGAGCCATGCTCGGCTGCAGCCTGCCCGCTAACGCCCTGTAGTGGGGGGGGGGGGGGGGGGGGGGGGGGGGGGGGGGGGGGGGGGCGGGCGCGGGCGGGGGGGGGCGGGGGGGGGGGGGGGGGGGGGGGCGGGCGCCGCCGGGCGCGCGCGGCGCGCCCGCCCCCCCCCCCCCCGTGCTCCTCGCCCCTGCCGCGCTCCCCCCCCCCCCCCCCCCCGCCCCCCCCCCCCCCCCCCCCCCCACTACAGTTTCAGCGTCAGCGCAGCAGCGCCAGCTCCAGGCCTACCCACGCCAGGAACGCGATGAACAGCACCGCGCCTTCGCCACGGCTGACCTTCAGGTCGCCGCGCAACATCGGGTACAGCATCAGCACGAACACGATTGCCGCCGGCAGTTCCAGTCGCACGAACGAGGCCGGCAGCGGCATCGGCCGCAGTGCCGCCATGCCGCCGATCACCACCAATACGTTGAAAAGGCTGGAGCCGATCACATGGCCAACCACCATGTCGCCCTGTCCGCGGCGGGCAGCGGCAATGGCTGCGGCGACCTCCGGCAAGGCGGTGCCGATGGCGACCGGCAACAAACCCGCCAGCAATGGCGACATGCCCCAGCCAGCGCCGATCACTGGTGCAGCCTGCACCACGAAGCGCGCGCCGTAATACAGCACCACCGCGGCAATGATGAGACGAATGATGTTGAGCCCGAGCACCGTGCGGGTGGTGGCGTAATTGATGATGCTTTCCTGCAGCTCTGCCGGTTCATGCCGTGCCCGCTTCAGCAGGAAGGCCAGCACGCCGACAAAACCCAGCAGCAACACGATGCCCTCGATGCGACTGATCGCGCCATCCAGGCCAAACACGATCAAGGCCAGCGTCGCCACCGCCAGCAGCACCAGCAAGGGCGACAGCAGGCGCGTGCGCACCATCAGCGGGAAAGCCAACGCAGCCAAACCCAGGGTCAGGCCAACATTGACGATGTTGCTGCCAACCGCATTGCCCAGCGCCAGCTCCTGCGCACCGGTTGCGAAAGCGCGGGCATTGACCACCAGCTCCGGCAGCGAGGTACCGAAGGCCACCAGCAACAAGCCGGCGACGAAGGGCGAGGCGCCAAAGCGCTGGGCCAGGCCGGAGGCGGCCTTGACGATGGAATCACCGCCCAGGGCGAGCAGTACCAGCCCCAGGACAAACCATGCGATAGCTTCGAACATTGCGCCTCCCTCCCGACGTTGTTGGCGACGATAGCCGGGCGTGTACCCGTGCTATCGCCTGTAGCCGCAGCAGGGTATCAGCCGCAGCCTTCCACGTAATCCACCTGCGGCGGCAGGCCAACGCGCCACATCGTGACCTTGCCGTCAGCGCCCAGCTCGAACACCAACGCGCCTTGGCTGCCATCCGTTGCCGGCACGCGCAGTACCTTGCCACCCTCCACGTACTTGTGCGGCTGCACCGGCTCGGCCTGCGGGTAAAGCGCCTGCAGCTGGGCCAGGTCCATGCCGATCTTGCCGCCGCCCGGCGCGGCGGTATCGCCACCGCGCACGTCATAACGTACGAACTTGCCCTCTTCGAGCATGAAGAACGGCCCGCCCTCGGTATGCGCGCCAGGGGACAGGTAATAGCAGCCACCATCGGCCGCTGCATCGCCCTGCAGTTCTCCCGTCCATGCCGTGCGCAGCTGCTCGGCATCGATGCCTAGCTGTGCCGCGCCGTAGCCCTGCCAGTCGGCATCGCTGGCAGCAACCGGCGCGGCCTGGGCCGGGGCGGGCGCCGCAGAAGGTGCTGGAGCCGCAGCGGGCTCGGCCGGCGGGGTACGCTGGCAGGCCACCAACAGCATGGCAATCAGTGACAAAGGCAGGGCAAGACGATTCATGCAACGGCTCCAGGCGGGTTCGCGGCCGAGTCTAGCGGCAACGGTGTCCGGCCCGCGCGAAGACAGGCTTGTCATCGTGGTTTCACCTGATGGCGACAGGCTGGGCGCCTACGTCGCCCGTGCCCAACGCCCATGCAACCGCACAAGACCGAACTTGGCCACACCGTGCTGCAGACGCACCGCGCCGCGCTGGACCTGCGCCAGCGGCGGGCGCTGATCCTGTGCGATGGCAAGCGCAGCCTGGCCGAGCTCAGCGGCATGCTCGGCAACGATGTGCCCGAGCTGATCGCGCAGTTGCAGCGCGACGGCTATCTGCAGGTGGCTGTCGCGCCTGCGTCAGCCCCAGCCGCGCCCCCTCAGGCCACACCAGCTCCGGTGCCGATTGCGGCAGCAGCCACACCTGCCTCGACACCAACGCAGGCGCCCGTTGAACGACGCCGCTCAATGGTCGCCGCACGCATCTACGTGCTGGATATCCTCGCCCTGCAGCGCAATCCCACCGCGGCACAGCTGCACAAGCTGCTGCAGGCAGCGCGCGAGGAAGGCGATACCGTGCAGGCACTGAAGCTGGCACTGAGCCATCTGCCGGCAATGACTTCCGATGGTTACACCCAGCGCGTGCGTGGGCGCCTGCAGGAAGTGCTGCCGGAGGCACATCTGACAGCGGTGCTGGAGCCAGCACCGCTGCCGGCGTGAATCAGCCCTTGGGCGGAGCGAAGTTGTTGCGCAGCCCACTCCAGCAGGCCTGATAGCCGCGCTGGCGGTGCGCGGCATCCATTGCCTGCGCGGTCGGGCAGATCACCCCACGGGTTTCGAACATGAAGGCCATGGTGTCCCGGATCACGTCCGGCTTGGACAGATCCGCCTGCGAGGCCTTGTCGAAGGTGGCCGCATCCGGGCCGTGGCCGGTCATGCAGTTGTGCATGGACGCACCGCCCGGCACGAAGCCTTCAGCCTTGGCGTCGTAGGCGCCGTGGATCAGGCCCATGAACTCGCTGGCGATGTTGCGGTGGAACCAAGGCGGACGGAAGGTGTTCTGCGCCACCAGCCAACGCGGCGGGAAGATCACGAAATCCAGATTGCTGGTGCCCGGTGTGTCGCTGGCCGAATGCAGCACCAGGAAGATCGACGGATCCGGATGGTCGTAGCTGATCGAGCCGATGGTGTTGAAGTGGCGCAGGTCGTAGCGGTAAGGCGCGTAGTTGCCGTGCCAGCCGACTACGTCCAGGGGAGAGTGGCCGATGTCGGCGCGCCACAGGCGACCCTGGAACTTGGCGACCAGTTCGAACTGGCCGTCGAGGTTCTCGTACGCGGCGACTGGCGTTTCGAAGTCACGCGGGTTGGCCAGGCCATTGCTGCCGATCGGGCCGAGGTCGGGCAGCTTCAGCAGCGCGCCGAAGTTCTCGCAGACATAGCCGCGTGCCTGCCCGTCCGGCAGCTCGACCGCAAAGCGCACACCGCGCGGGATCACCGCGATCTGCTGCGGTTCGATCTCGATCACGCCCAGCTCGGTGCGCAGGCGCAGCCGGCCCAGCTGCGGCACGATCAGCAGCTCGCCGTCGGCGTTGTAGAAGTAGCGTCCCTGCATGTCGGCATTGGCGGCGTACAGATGGATGCCGGCACCGGTGTGGGCTTCGGCCGAGCCGTTGCCGCCCATCGTGTACAGGCCATCGATGAAGTCGGTGGGCGTGGTGGGCAGCGGCAACGGGTCCCAGCGCAGCTGGTTCGGCGAGGCCGCCGACTTGCTGAAATCGCTGTGCAGGCGCGGCTGCTCGAACGGGGTGAACTCACCATGCATCGCCGCCGGGCGGATGCGGTACAGCCAGCTGCGGCGGTTGCTGCCGCGCGGCGCGGTGAAGGCGGTGCCGGTCAGCTGCTCGGCGTACAGCCCGTGCGCCACCTGCTGCGGCGAATTGCGACCCACCGGCAAGGTGCCGGGCACAGCCTCGGTGGCGAACTCATTGCCGAAGCCGGATTGATAAGCGTTGCTGACCATCACGAACCTGCCTGTGTTGTTGCGTTCAAAGCCCCTCTCCCTCCGGGAGAGGGGTTGGGGTGAGGGTAAGAGCCGAAGCATTGCCGCTGAAAGCCCCTCTCCCTCCGAGAGAGGGGTTGGGGTGAGGGTGAGAGCTGAAGCAATGCCGCTTAAAGCCCCTCTCCCTCCGGGAGAGGGGTTGGGGTGAGGGTAAGGCTTTCAGCCATCATCAGAATGGCCTCCAGCACCGCCTCTATCCGTAAAAACACATCGTTGTCCCAGAAGCGCAGAACGATCAAACCTTGCTGCTCAAGAAAACGGGTACGAACACGATCGACGTCTTCATTGTGCTGTGAGCCATCAAGCTCCACCACCAGCCGCTTGGCCTCGCAGCAAAAGTCCACGATATACGGCGGAACCGGATGCTGCCTGCGAAACTTCAACCCACACAGCTGGCCGTTCCTCAATCTGTTCCAGAGCTTGCGCTCGGCGTCGGTCAGATTACGGCGAAGCCTACGCGCACGATCCAAAGTGACCGTGGGTAATGGCGGTTTGCTGCAATAGCTCATGAAGCGGCCTCCTTGCGCGTTTCATGATCTTTAGCAGCTTCGCCCTCACCCCAACCCCTCTCCCGATGGGAGAGGGGCTATGTCCTATAGCGCGTTACGCCTTACAGCACGCCACGATCCATCTGGTCGCGCTCGATGCTTTCAAACAAGGCCTGGAAGTTGCCTTCGCCAAACCCTTCGTTGCCCTTGCGCTGGATGATCTCGAAGAAGATCGGGCCGATGCAGTTCTTGGTGAAGATCTGCAGCAGCTTGCGCTGCTTGGTTTCCGGGTCGGCGTCGATCAGGATCTTGTTCTTGCGCAGGCGCTCGACGTCTTCGCCATTGTTCGGGATGCGCAGGTCGACCACGTCGAAGTAGGTGTCCGGCGTGTCCAGGAACTCAATGCCCTGCGCGCGCATCGCTTCGACGGTGTCGTAGATGTTGTCGGTGAAGCAGGCGATGTGCTGGATGCCCTCGCCCTTGTAGGCGTCCAGGTATTCATTGATCTGGCTCTTCGGGTCGGAGGACTCGTTGAGCGGGATGCGCACCACGCCGTCCGGTGCGGTCATCGCCTTGGACACCAGGCCGGTCTTTGCCCCCTTGATGTCGAAGTAGCGGATCTCGCGGAAGTTGAACAGGCGTTCGTAGTAATCCGACCACTGCTGCATGTTGCCCAGGTACAGGTTGTGGGTCAGGTGATCGATGAAGGTCAGGCCGAAGCCGGCCGGGTTCTGCTCGGCGCCTTCGATCGGCTCGTAGTCGGTGTCGTAAATGCTTCCGGCACCGCCGTAACGATCCACCAGGTACAGCATGCAATCACCGATACCCTTGATCACCGGCGCCGGTACCGCACGGGTCTCAGCCAGCAGCTCGACTTCCTCGGCACCGTTGCCCAGGGCCAGTGAAAGCACTTCGGCAGCCGGCTTCTGGAAGCGGATGGCGAAGCCGCAGGCGCTCGGGCCATGCTTGGCGGCGAAGTCGGCGGCAAACGAGTTTGGCTCCTCGTTTACAAGAAAGTTGACGCCGCCTTGACGGTAGACGGTAATAGCACGCTGCCGGTGGCGGAGGACGGCCGTGAACCCCATGTTCTTGAAGTAAGCGTGCAGCTGGGCAGCCTGCCCGGCCGGCGCGCCAAATTCGACGAACTCAAAACCATCGATGCCCATCGGGTTTTCAAAGGTGGTGACCTGCATGCCCAGATTGGGCGCGTTGGATGCAGTAGGGGTATTCATGGGTTGCCTCCGGAAGCATGGCGGTCGCCGGGGTACCGGCGATGAAAACAGGAAGATCCGCCGCAAAAAAGCGGGTCTGGACCGAAGGTTATAGTTTCACATGAAACCACCATCAAGGTGCACTGCAGCATGAGCTCTTCCGATTACAGCAAGTCCACCAGCATCCGCGCCTCGCACGTGTTGCTGGATCTTGAGCAGTTCCTGCCTTACCGCATCAGCGTGTTGTCCAACCGGGTCAGCGGCAACATCGCCCGGCTGTACGGCGAGCGCTATGGCCTGGCCATTCCCGAATGGCGGGTGATCACCATCCTGGCGCTGTATCCGGGCTCCTCGGCCAGTGAAGTGTCCGAGCGCACGGCAATGGACAAGGTGGCGGTCAGCCGCGCCGTGGCGCGCCTGCTGGAGCGTGGCTTCATCAAACGCGAGACCCATGGCGATGACCGTCGCCGCTCGGTGCTGGCCTTGTCGGCCGCAGGCTTCGAGGTCTACGAGACCATCGCGCCGATGGTGATCGAGATGGAACGGCGGCTGATGTCCGCACTCACCGAGGACGAGGAACAGGTGCTCGAACGCCTGATCACGCGCCTGGCCGATGCCGGTCTGCAGCGCATGAACGAGGGTTGATCGTCGTCGACGATCAACTCAGGTGCTTGCGCCGCGCATAGATCCACGGCGCGGCAAGGGCCGCGATCGCACCACCTGCAAAACCCAATGCCGCGGCCACCGCCGCCGCCTCGATGCGGCCGGGCAAGGCCAATGCTGCAAGCAGTAGCAGGCCGGCCGGCAGACCGATGAACGAGGTCAGGAAGAACCGCCAGCGCGGCACCCAGGTGTGCAGCTGCATCAGGCTGGCGCCGGTCCAGGCATCGTTGGCCTGGTCACGTCCGATTTTGTCCACAAGCTTGACCAGATCGACTTCGGCAGCGCCCTTGCCCATGCGTGCCAAGGCCAGCGCCGCGTCAACTTCGGCGGGTGCCGGCCAATTCGATGGCCAAGCCTGCGGCGCATCCACGCCATAAGCGGTCAACAACGGCAGCGACAAGGCCGGCACCGGCAGCGCGCGCAGCCGGCGCTTGTCCATCACGCACCAGAACTGGGTCTGGCCTTCATGGCTGACCTGGTAGAGCGCCAGCTGTTCCGGCGCCGGATACGGCAGGGCCGTGACCCGCGCGGCCATCGATTCCACGCCCATCGCGCGCAGGAAGCCGACACGGCTGCGGCCGGACTGCGCCCAACCGATGCCGAGCGGCGACAGCAGCATCACTTCAGCGTGATCGCTGGCACCGCTGTTGGCGCGCTCATCGCTGGCCAGGAAGGCCGACAGGGAATTGGGTTCGGCCACATCGGGCTTGCCCCAACGCTGCGAATGGCCGAGCAGGAACTTCAGCGGTACGCGTGCAGCGACGGTCTCGCCACGCACGCTGTCAGAGGCGAACGGCACCACGCTGGCGACGAAGGCACGCAGCTCGTTGCCGGGCGATGCACTCCATTCCGGCGGCAGCAGACCGGCCAGCAAGCCGTTGCGGGCCAACTGATCGATCTGTTCCTTCTGTTCGACCAGCCGGATGACGGCCGACTGCAACATGATGTTGGGCGGAACCGACGCCTGCGGCAGCCGGTAACGTGGCGGCGGCGCGGATTCTTCTGCTGCCGCGCTCTCGTCCAGCAGTTCGTCCACCGTGGGCAAGCTGGTGCTGGCGAGGTCCTGCTCAACGGTTGCGGTGCTGGAATCGGGGCTGGCAGCTGGCTGCATGGTGAGAGAGGGCAAGACGCCGGATGCAGAGGGATTGATTCGTTAGCGGCCGCAGGCGAACAAAATGAAGATCAAGGCTGTGGCTTTGCCCCCTCCCTTGCGCATCGCGCAGGGGAGGGCCGGGG
>NZ_JBRREF010000092.1:0-17219 GCF_056760135.1 Stenotrophomonas sp. STEN023
CTTTTTATCTTGGTTTTCTTTGCGCCCCCGCTTGCATTCTCTTATGCCGGGGCCGCTCGGCCCACCCCCGCGTTTGCCATACAGGGGCCCCTGGCCCCGCTGTTTTCTGGCGGGCGCCCCCAAGCCCCGCACTACTGGACTGGTATTACCAGGTGCCGGTGCTCTTGAAATCGGCGATGCCCTTCTTGAAGGCAGCTTCGATATCGTCGTTCCACGCGCCGGTGCTGTTGATCTTGGCGGTCAACTCACCTGCGGTGTTGGCGAAGTGCGCGTGCAGGCCAGCTTCGAACGAGAGCAGCTTGTTGACCGGCACGTCGTCGAGGAAGCCCTCGTTGACGGCGTAGATCGACAGCGCCTGGTCGGCGATCGACATCGGCAGGTACTGCTTCTGCTTCATCAGCTCGGTGACACGCTGACCGCGCTCCAGCTGCTTGCGGGTGGCTTCGTCAAGGTCGGAGGCGAACTGCGCGAACGCAGCCAGCTCACGGTACTGGGCCAGCGAGATACGAATACCGCCGGACAGCTTCTTGATGATCTTGGTCTGGGCCGAACCACCGACGCGCGACACCGAGATACCGGCGTTGACGGCCGGACGGATACCGGCGTTGAACAGGTCGGTTTCCAGGAAGATCTGGCCGTCGGTGATCGAGATCACGTTGGTCGGAACGAATGCGGAAACGTCGCCAGCCTGGGTCTCGATGATCGGCAGTGCGGTCAGCGAACCGGTCTTGCCGGTGACGGCACCGTTGGTGAATTTCTCGACATACTCTTCGGACACGCGAGCTGCACGCTCGAGCAGGCGGGAGTGCAGATAGAACACGTCACCCGGGTAGGCTTCGCGGCCCGGCGGGCGCTTCAGCAGCAGCGAGATCTGGCGGTAGGCAACAGCCTGCTTGGACAGATCGTCGTACACGATCAGGGCATCCTGACCGCGGTCCATGAAGTACTCACCCATGGTGCAGCCAGCGTAGGCGCTGATGTACTGCATCGCAGCCGATTCGGAAGCGGTGGCAGCCACGACCACGGTGTGGGCCAGGGCGCCGTTCTCTTCCAGCTTGCGCACGATGTTGGCAACGGTCGAGGCCTTCTGGCCGATCGCTACGTACACGCACTTGATGCCGGTGCCCTTCTGGTTGATCACGGCATCGATCGCCATCGCGGTCTTGCCGGTCTGACGGTCACCGATGATCAGCTCGCGCTGGCCACGGCCGATCGGAATCATCGAGTCGACCGACTTGTAACCGGTCTGCACCGGCTGGTCGACCGACTTGCGCCAGATCACGCCCGGAGCAACGCGCTCCACCGGGGCGGTCAGCGAGGTGCCCAGCGGGCCCTTGCCGTCGATCGGCTCACCCAGCGCGTTGACAACGCGGCCGAGCATTTCCGGACCCACCGGCACTTCCAGGATGCGGCCGGTGGTCTTGGCCACGTCGCCTTCGCGCAGGTGCTGGTAATCGCCCAGGACCACGGCGCCGACCGAGTCGCGCTCCAGGTTCAGTGCCAGGGCAAAGGTGTTGTTCGGCAGTTCGATCATTTCGCCCTGCATCACGTCGGCCAGACCGAAGATGCGCACGATGCCGTCGGACACGCCAGTGACGGTGCCTTCGTTGCGCGACTCTGCGGACAGGGCGACCTTCTCGATGCGGGTCTTGATCAGTTCGCTGATTTCAGAGGGGTTGAGCGTGGTAGCCATCGTCAAGTCCTAGTGCCGGCTTGTGGCCGGACGGTAATGTGAATTCAGTGTGCGAGCGCGGTCTGCAGGCGCGACAGCTTGCCCTTGAGCGAGCCATCGATAACCACATCGCCGGCATCGATCACGGCGCCGCCGATCAGCGAAGCGTCCACTGCGGTCGACACGTCGACTTCGCAGTTGAAGCGCTTGCGCAGCGCAGCCTTGATCTTTTCCAGCTCGTCGCCCGACAGCGCGGCTGCCGAGGTCACGGTGGCCTTGACCACGTGCTCGGCTTCAGCGCGCAGCTGCTCGAACAGACCGGAGATTTCCGGCAGCTGTTGCAGGCGGCGGCCTTCGGCCAGCAGGGTCAGGAAGCGACCGTAGGTCTCGCTGGTCGCGTCCGGGGTCAGCAGGGCGACGGCATCGCCGCGGCTCAGCTGCGGATTCGACAGCAAGGCCGACACGCGCGGATCGGCAGCAACGCGGGCGGAGAACGCAAGCGCGTCCGACCACGGCGCGAACTTGCCTTCGTCACGCGCAATCGCAAACGCGGCGCGGGCGTACGGGCGGGCAAGCGTGAGGGCCTGGCTCATCGATCAGATCTCCGCAGCCAGCTCGTCGAGCAGCGCCTTGTGGGCGTTGGCATCGATTTCGCGCTTGAGCAGCTTTTCGGCGCCGGTCACGGCCAGAGCGGACACCTGCTTGCGCAGATCTTCACGGGCACGGTTGGCGGCAGCGTCGATTTCAGCCTGGGCCAGGTCTTTCTGGCGGGTGGCTTCGGCGATGGCTTCGTTCTTGGCGGCTTCAACGATCTGGTTCGCACGGGCGTGCGCCTGGTCGATGATCTCGTTGGCCTTGCCACGGGCTTCTTTCAGTGCCTCGTTGACCTTTACTTCCGCCTGCGCCAGATCTTTCTGGCTGCGGTCGGCAGCGGCCAAGCCCTCAGCGATCTTCTGCTGGCGCTCTTCAATGGCCTTCAACAACGGCGGCCAGATCTTGGTCGCGATGATCCAGATCAGCAACGCAAAGGCCAGGGCCTGTGCAAAGAGGGTGAGATTGATATTCATGATTAGCTCGATCGCTGGTGTCGGGGGTGGTTGCGCCGCCATGGCAGCGCAACCGAACCTTCATCCGAAGTCGGGCGCCAACAGGCACCCGACCGTCTCACTGCAGCTGGATCAGCCTGCCAGCTTGGCGGCTTCGGCCAGCAGAGCAGCAGCCAGCGGGTTGGCGAAGGCCAGCAGCAGGCCAACGGCGACCGAGATGATGAACGCGGCGTCGATCAGGCCGGCGGTGATGAACATGCGGACCTGCAGGACCGGGATCAGTTCCGGCTGGCGAGCGGCCGATTCCAGGAACTTACCAGCCATGATGGCCAGACCGAGGCCAGCGCCAAGTGCGGCCAGGCCGATCATGATGCCGACGGCAAGGGCGGTGGAGCTCTGAACTTGGGCGAGGTTGGTCAGGACGGCGAAGTACATGGTTATCTCCAGGAACTTTAAGTAGCTAAGGGTGATGAAACGGATGAAGGTTGAAACTGGGTGAAGCTTGTAACTTTAGTGACTGTCTTCCGACAGGCTCAAGTACACGATGGTCAACATCATGAAGATGAAGGCCTGCAGCGGGATCACCAGCAGGTGGAACAGCATCCAGCCAAAGCCGAACACGCCACCGGCAACGGCACCGAACACGCCGGCACCGCCCAGCACCCAGATCAGCAGGAAAACGATTTCGCCGCCGAACATGTTGCCGAACAGTCGCATCGCCAGGGAGATCGGCTTGCTCAGCCACTCGACGATGTTGAGGATCAGGTTGAACGGCATCATCCACTTGCCGAACGGGGCCGTCAGGAATTCCTTGACGAAACCGCCGATGCCCTTGGACTTCAGCGCGAAGAAGATCATCAGGATGAACACGCTGATCGACATGCCCAGGGTGGCATTGACGTCGGCGGTCGGCACCGGCTTCCAGTAGTGGATGCCTGCCAGCTCAAGCGGCTTGGCGATGAAATCGGCCGGGATCATCTTGATGAGGTTCATCAACAGGATCCAGAAGAAGATGGTGATCGCGATGGGCGTGATCAGCTTGCTCTTGCCGTGGTAGGTGTCCTTGGCCTGGCGGTCAACGAACTCCAGGCAGATTTCAACGAACGCCTGCCACTTGCCCGGCACACCGGCGGTGGCCTTGCGGGTTGCCATCCAGAAGGCGAACACCATCAGCAGGCCCATCAGGACCGCGGTGACGATGGTATCGACGTGGATCATCCAGAAACCACCGCCCTCACCGACCGGAGCGGTCAGATTCTGCAGGTGATGCTGGATGTACGTGGTAGGAGTTAGAGCCTCGCCCGCCATGTGTCCGGAACCTTTATGAGTGAATCAACGTCTGGCCAGAGCCAGAACCTGGAACATCAGCGCCACTGGAATTGCCGCCAGCAGTGCCAAAGGAGGGAGTTGCCACCAGAAAAAAGCCATTCCCAGCACAGCAACAATAAGCACAATCTTCAGCACGAACCCCAGGAACAGGCGGACCATTGCTGAACCAGCGGCCTGAACGCCGCCACCGAGCCCAACCCACGCGGCCAGCGCCGTCCCTGCTACCACCGCCAGGCCCGATACAAGGGCGCCCAGCGCATGCTTTGGCCCCACGAAGAGGAAGGCCAGAGCCAGGACCACCACTGCGACCAGCGGGTAGACCGCGGCGCGCAACATCAGTCGCCGACCCGCGTCAACGGAGTTCAGCACGTCAAAGTGTCCTGCTTCAGGTAAAGGAAAGAGCCGAATCGCGCAAAGGCGTCTCGTCGAGCCGCGAAAGTATAACAGCGGGACAATTTGCGAGACAACCGGCATTTGTCCCCATTTGACTATGCAAGTGGCCGCAATATCACGTTTTTTCCCCCAATGCGCGGCCATCGAGCAAGTCTGCGGGACAATAAATATTGCACCGCAGCACGGGAACTTCCCCCCGCCCCGCCGGTCAGACCTACGCAGTCCGCCACCCGCTACCTCGTCGGGCGCGTGCGCAGGCTCGGGTGAGGTGGTGTCGCACGCCCTCGGCGGCACCACCTCGCCGCAATTGATCCCCGCCTACACATTTCCTGCACGCTGTGCTTACCGTTCTCTACATCGGATCGGCGAAGGTCGGTTGCTCTATCGCAACAAGCAGGCAATGGCATGCGCAATCACCGCTTCATTCTCGCACTTGCTCCGTGTGCACTCGCACTGGCTCTGAGCCATTCGTTACCCGCGCGCGCCGCCGAAGGCGACCCGCGCTTCACCGTGCGGCTTGGCGCGATGAACATCGACACCGACAACACCATCCGCGGCAGCACCACGGTTGCCGGCCAGGACGTGGATCTGTCGGAGGACTTCAGCCTCGGCGGCAAGGAATGGGAACCGCGCATCGACGGCCTGTTCCGCATCAGCGACCGCCAGCGTTTGATCTTCGATTACTTCAAGTACGACAAGGACCGGCGCGAGACGCTGGATGAAGGCATCCGCTGGGGCGACACCACGGTACCCGCAGGCAGCTTCGTGAAGGGCGAATTGAAGTACCAGGTGGCGACACTGGTCTACGACTACTCGGTGGTCGATGGTGATCGCTTCGATCTCGGCCTGCAGCTCGGCGCCGAGTACGCAAAGATCAGTGCCGACGCTTACGCCGATGTTGGCGACGTCTACCAGGGCCGCTTCCTCAACGAGAAAGCCGACGGCATCGCACCGGTGATTGGCGCGCGCCTGACCTTCACGCCCTCGGAGAACTGGCTGATCAACCTGCAGGGCCAGTACCTCAACACCAGCTGGGGCAACTTCGACGACTACAAGGGCGACCTGAGCCGCGCCAACGCAATCGTGCAATACAACGTCAACAAGAACTTCGGCATCTTCGCCGGCTACGACTGGTTCAAGCTGGATGTTGACCAGAAAGGCAGCGACGGCGTGATCGGCCTGAAGCAGGAGTTCAAGGGCCCGGTCGCGGGTGTGAGTTTGTCGTTCTGACAGGCTCCCTCACCTCAACGCCTTTCCCGGCGGTAGTGCCGAGCCATGCTCGGCAGAGGCTTCCGGGTAAATCCCCAAAAGCCCCCTCACCCCAACCCCTCTCCCGCATGCGGGAGAGGGGCTAGTAGTGCCGAGCCATGCTCGGCAGAAGCTCTACCGGCAAAAGCCGCAAGCGCGCGCTTGCTCAGTCATTCCGTGAACTCTATTTCGCCACTGCCGGCGGCGTCGGGAACATCTGCGTCGCCACGCAGATGTAGTCGGCCAACGGCATCTGACCGATGCTGGCCCGACGCTGGTCAACCTGATCAGGCGACGCCATCGGCTTTGCCTGCCAACGGCCATCGACTGCCAGAAGTTGGCTGCCATACCGTTGCAGCTCGCCACTGTTGACGAGGACGCGGTCGGTCAGCAACGCGAAATCATGCGCCGATATTTCGCCACGCTGCACCATCGGTTCGATGCCGCCCAGTACCTGCTGCTGGAATGCGACGTCACTGTCGGCATGCTGCACCAGCAGCCACGCTGCAGAAACACCATCGCCACCCACCTGCGCCACACCCGGCAAGCCACCATGCGCAGCCACGATATGCTTGATACGCGGCAGATTGGCGGCATCCACCGCCTGCAGTTTCTCGACCATGGCCCGCGTCCACTCACCTTGGCGAGCTTCCTGGTCAGCCTGCGCCATGTCCAGCAGCTGTTGGCGAAGTGCCGGCTCCGAAGGCACCACGTCGGCACGCGTATTCTTCCGTTCTTCCGCGCGTAATCGATCTGCCTCGACGAAAGGTGCTGCGCCCGGGCATTTCAGCAAGGCCGCGGCAAGCCCAGGATCTCCCGCCTCGGCAAACGCAGGGCCCGCGAGCAGCAATACGCCAAGCAACACATTCTTCCGCAACATTCCCTTGCTCCTTTGAACTGCCGAAAACAGCGACGCCCCGGTTAAGGGGCGTCGTGTGGGTTACTTCTTCTTCGGGATATACAGATCGGTGATGGTGCCGTCGTAGATCTCCGAGGCCATCGCCACCGACTCACTCAGGGTCGGGTGCGCGTGGATGGTGTGGCCGATATCCTCGGCCTCCGCACCCATTTCAATCGCCAGGCCAATCTCGGCCAGCAATTCACCGGCATGCACGCCGACGATGGCACCACCGATCACGCGGTGGGTTTCTTCGTCGAAGATCAGCTTGGTGAAGCCTTCGGTGCGGCCAATGCCAATCGCGCGACCGCTGGCCGCCCACGGGAACTTGGCCACGCCCACCTTCAAGCCCTTGGCCTTGGCCTCGGTCTCGGTGACGCCGACCCAGGCGATTTCCGGATTGGTGTAGGCCACCGACGGAATCACCCGTGCCACCCACTCCTTCTTCTCGCCGAAGGCAACTTCGGCAGCCAGCTTGCCTTCGTGCGTGGCCTTGTGCGCCAGCATCGGGTTACCGACGATGTCGCCGATGGCGAAGATGTGCGGCACATTGGTACGCATCTGCCGGTCAACCGGAATGAAGCCGCGATCGGTGACTTCGACACCGGCCTTGTCGGCATCGATCTTCTTGCCGTTTGCGGAGCGGCCGACAGCGACCAGCACGCGATCAAACGTGCCGCTTTCCATCGCCGGCTTCTCGCCTTCGGTGGCGGCGTCGAAGCTCACGGTGATGCCCTTGGCATCGGCGCTGACGCCGGACGCCTTGGTCTTCAGATGGACGTCGATGCCCTGCTTCTTCAGGCGGTCGGCCAGCGGCTTGACCAGGTCCTTGTCGGCGCCCGGCATCAGCTGGTCCATGAACTCGACCACGGTCACCTTGGAACCCAGGGCGCTGTACACGGTGGCCATTTCCAGGCCGATGATGCCGCCACCCACAACCAGCAGCGAACCCGGCACTTCGGCCAGTTCCAGTGCGTCGGTGGAGTCCATCACACGCTTGTCGTCCCACGGGAAGTTCGGCAGCTTCACCGCCTGCGAACCGGCAGCGATGATGCATTGTTCGAAGCGCAGCAACTGGGTCTTGCCGTCGTCGCCGACGATCTCCAGCTCATTGGCCGAGACGAACTTGGCCAGGCCGTGCACGGTGCGGATCTTGCGCTGCTTGGCCATGCCGGCCAGGCCCTTGGTCAGCTGACCGACGACCTTTTCCTTGTAGCCGCGCAGCTTGTCCAGGCTGATCTTCGGCGCGCCGTACTCGATGCCGAGTTCGTCGGCATGCGCGGCGTGATCGATGATTTCAGCGGCATGCAGCAGCGCCTTGGACGGAATGCAGCCAACGTTGAGGCAGACGCCGCCGAGGCTGGCGTAACGCTCGATCAACACGGTATCCATGCCCAGGTCGGCAGCGCGGAAGGCAGCGGTATAGCCGCCCGGGCCTGCGCCCAGCACCACGATGCGGCACTCGATGTCAGCGGTGCGGCCGCTGGACGGCAATGCCTTGGCGGCCACGGCCGGGTCCGGCGCGCGGTGCGACGGGGTCACCGGCGGCTTGCTGCCCGGTGCTGCCTTGGCAGCAGCAGGTGCGGCGCCAGCAGCGCCTTCCAGCACCACCACCACATCGCCGACCGACAGCTTGTCGTCCAGCTTGACCTTGATTTCCTTGACGACGCCATCGGCCGAGGACGGCACTTCCAGCGTGGCCTTGTCCGATTCCAGCGTGACCAGGCCCTGGTCCTTCTTCACCGTGTCGCCCACGGCGACCAGGATCTCGATCACCGGCACGTTCTGGTAATCACCGATATCCGGCACCTTGACCTCGATCGGGCCAGATGCGGCCGGTGCAGCAGCGGCAACCGGCGCGCTGACCGCGGCCGGAGCGGCGGCAGCGGCGGGCTGTGCGGCAGGTGCGGGAGCAGCAGCCGGGGCTGGTGCCACGGCCGGGGCAGCGCCCTCGCCTTCGGCTTCCAGGATCAGCACCACGTCGCCCTCGGACAACTTGTCGTCGAGTTTGACCTTGATTTCCTTGACCACACCCGCGGCCGAGGCCGGCACTTCCAGCGTGGCCTTGTCCGACTCCAGCGTGACCAGACCCTGGTCCTTCTTCACCGTGTCGCCCACGGCCACCAGAATCTCGATCACCGGCACGTCGTTGTAGTCGCCAATGTCCGGAACCTTGATTTCAATCGTCGCCATTGTTTTCTCCTGTGGGCTCAGCCGGCGTCGCCGACGAACCGGTCATGCATCTTGTCGAGCGCGCGTTCGATGTTGGCGTAGCGCTTCTCGTATTTTTTGTCTTTGCTATGGGCCAGTTCAGTCAGCAGCGCCGCCTGTTCCTGCAGCGCTTCAAGCTGGCCGCACGTCGGCCGCAGACCGCTGTAACGCTCACCATTGACGGTGAAGGACAGCACCTCGCCATCGGTAACCGGCGCACGTGCCGCCACCTCGGACGAGGCCAGGGCCTTGCCCCAGACCTCGACCAGGCGCTGCGCCAGTGCATCGGGCAATGGCGCCTGGGCGAACTCGGGTTCCTGGTCCAGCTGCAGGTTGACGCCACCGCGACCAACCGTGGTGCTCCAGTTGTAGATGCGCTTGTCGGCCATGGCGGCCAGCACCATCCACCCGCCGGTGGCGGCATCGCGGCGCAGCAGCACCTGCGATTCCACCCCACGTGCCGGCAACACCAGCAACGACAGACCATCTTCGGCCTGGCCACCGAGCAGACTGGTCGCCGCCTGGCCGTAGTTGCCCACCGCCGGCGGCCAACCCTCGCCGACCACCGGCAGGCACTGGCTGGCGGCCAGTGCCGGGCCCGTCAGGGCAGCCAGCACCAGCGCCAGCAGGGCGCGTCGTGGCGCCACTGGCATCACAGCAGCACGCGCCGCATGTCGGCCAGCACCTGCGACAGGTAGGTGGTGAAACGGGCCGCCAGGGCGCCGTCGATGACACGGTGGTCATAGCTCAGCGACAGCGGCAACATCAGCTTCGGCGCGAATTCCTTGCCGTTCCAGACCGGCTGGATCGACGACTTGGAGACGCCGAGGATGGCCACTTCCGGCGCATTCACGATCGGGGTGAAGGCGGTGCCGCCAATGCCACCCAGCGAGCTGATCGAGAAGCAGCCGCCGCTCATGTCGGCCGGGCCGAGCTTGCCGTCACGCGCCTTCTTGGCCAGCTCACCGCTTTCCTGGGCGATCTGCACCACGCCCTTCTTGTCGACGTCACGGATCACCGGCACGACCAGGCCGCTCGGCGTATCAGCGGCAAAGCCGATGTTGAAGTACTTCTTCAGGGTCAGGTTCTCGCCGCTGGCATCCAGCGAAGCGTTGAACTCGGGGAACTTCTTCAGCGCGGCGGCGCTGGCCTTGATCAGGAAGGCGAGCATGGTCAGCTTGATGCCGGCCTTCTCGTTTTCCTTGTTCAGGGCCACGCGCAGGCCTTCCAGATCGGTGATGTCAGCCTGCTCGAACTGGGTGACGTGCGGGATCATCGCCCAGTTGCGGGCCAGGTTGGCGCCGGAGATCTTCTTGATGCGCGACAGCTGCACCACTTCGGTCTCGCCGAACTTGCTGAAGTCGACCTTCGGCCACGGCAGCAGGTTCAGGCCGCCACCGGCAGCAGCCGGAGCACCGGCGCTGGCAGCAACGCCGCCGGACAGCGCGCCCTTGACGAACTTCTGCACGTCGCCCTTGGTGATGCGGCCGCCCTTCTCGGTGCCCTTGACCTGCTGCAGGTCCACGCCCAGTTCACGGGCGAAGACACGCACGGCCGGGCTGGCATACGGCACATTGGCCGGCAGCACGCCTTCGGCGTTGAACTGCACCGGCGGGGTGGCCGGCTTGCTGGTGGTAACCGAGTCTTCCTGGGCGATTTCGCGCTGGGCCAGCTTGTCGGCGACCGGGGCAACCGCCACCGGCTCGACCTTGGTGCCGGTCTCGGCAGCGGCTTCAACCTTGGCCGGGGCTGCCGGCGCGGCAGCGGCAGCGGGCTTGGCCGCCTCTTCGCTGACTTCGATCAGGGCCACGACCTTGCCTTCGGACAGGCCGTCACCGACCTTGACCTTCAGTTCCTTGACCACACCGGCGTAGGCCGAGGGTACTTCCATCGTCGCCTTGTCCGATTCCAGCGTGACCAGACCCTGGTCCTTCTTGACCGTATCGCCAACCGCGACCAGCACTTCGATCACCGGAATGTCGCTGTAGTCACCGATATCGGGGACAAGTGCTTCCTTGATTTCGGCCATGAACTACTCCAGCAACAATGAGGGAATCCCCTATTGTGGCGTTAGCGGGCCGCAGCGCCAACCGCTACAAGCGAATTCGCCTGCGTATGTCCCCGGACAAGGCCGCGTCAGATACGTCGTGGTGGCCGTATTTTCCGCCCCCAGGCACGGTTTGTGAGTTGCAGGCTGTCTTGCCTGTCCTAGCCAGCCAAACCATTTGTTGCAGGCGATACCACCGCGTTTGGCGCATTCAACCAAGGCTGCAGCGCTTGCCACTGCCCAGTCAGGCGCGGCAGCGACCACGCCGCATTGGCCGGACTGGTCGAAGGCAGGGCCACTACCGGCAGCGCAGCCGCCAAAGGCGGCAAAGCCGGTGCGATCCATCGTTGGAACGCACTGTGTGCCGCAGCGCCATTGCAGGCGATGACACGCAGCTCGGACAGATCGGCCAGCAGTTGTGCAATCGGATTGGGCACTTCACTGCCGCGCACGATGGCCGCATCCAGGCTGCCAGCGCGCTGGCACTGCCCGATCACATCCCATAAGCCAACGCCGGCACGCTGCAGGCATTGCAATCGTTGTGCATAGGGCAGTTGCGCATCGAAGCCGCACAATGCCGCCATCAACGGCCAGAAGCGATTGCGGGGATGCGCGTAATAGCGCGATTCATCCAGTGATATCGCACCTGGCATCGAGCCCAACACCAGCACGCGGCAAGCGGTATCCACCTGCGCTGGCAAGCCCTGCAACAGATCAAGGCTCATCACGCGCAGCACAACATCGTGAATGGAAGTTTTCGTTGAAGCTTCGTGTCCATGGGATCCCTCTGTTTTTCGCTGAACGCAGCGGCACTGAAAAATCCCTGCGTTTAGAGCGATTCATCTTGCCATCGTTAGGGTGGCCACGCCCCGTAACGAGGGCCTTGATAACAACGTAGTCCTGATCGCAACACGAGGAGTTAGTCATGCGTTCCATCAAAATTCTCAGCCTTGCCACGCTCGCCGCACTGGCGCTGTCTTCCACCGCATTTGCGCAGGATGGCAATGGCGATACCGCATCGGGGAAGCATTTTGCCGTGGTTGGCGGCATCAGTCTGCTGCAGCCCAAGAACGATCCGATCGACGGCATTGGCAAGGTCGATGGCGGCCCGGCACCGACGATCAGCGCCAGCTACTACTTCAACGACAACTTCGCCGTTGAACTGTGGGGCGCAGCCGACAAGTTCGACCACCGCGTGCGCACCGATGGTGGCGCCAAGGTTGGCAGCGTCGAACAGCAGCCGCTTGCACTGAGCGCGCAGTACCACTTCGGCCAGGCGGACAACGTGTTCCGTCCGTTCGTTGGCCTGGGTTACTACGAGTCGAACTTCAGCAACGAGAAGATCGACGGCGTCAGTACCAGCGGCAGCCACGTTGGCGTCGAAACCGCCAAGGGCGCGATCGGCACCGTCGGCGTCGACATGAACATCAACTCGACCTGGTTTGCCCGCGCTGATGCGCGTTACATGCAGTCGCGTCCTGACCTGCGCATTGCCGGCCAGAATGCTGGTGAGCTGAAGCTGGATCCGTGGACCGTGGGCTTCGGCCTGGGTGCACGTTTCTAAGCGACAACGTTCCTGGCAACACCGTTGTAGATTCAATGCAGTGCTTGTAAATGAAACACGGGCCGTTCGCGGCCCGTGTTTTTTTGTGGGACTTCGCTGATCAATGCCAAGGCAGAAGCAAGCGCTACCCCTCCCCTGCCCCTCCGGGGCAAGGGAGGGGGTTGATCAGGGGCTGCCGTCATCACTCCATTGCAGCGCCAGGTAATCGAAGTTGTGCTGCAAACGCGGCTTGACCACATCGAAGAACGGCGACACATCGAAGTCGCGCGGTGTGTACAGGCTGTAATTGCGGATATGCAGGATCTCCTGCGACTGCTCGGCGCCGCCCACCTGCGCCAGCACTGTTTCGATCTCCGGCAGGATCGGGTAGCGGATCGACTCGAAGGCCTGCGCCAGCAGGGTTGAACAGATCGCCTTGGTTGGCTCGCCGCTGCCCAATGCAATCAAGCGACGGCGCATATGCCCCGGTACCGGCGGCTGGCGGATCAGGAATCGCGCCAGATCGAAGACATTCTTCAGGTCGTAGCTATAGCCCAGGCGGGCGCGCATGAAGCCAACCAGCTGATCAACCACCACCGGTGACAGCCCCTGCGGACGGCAGATACGGGTGTGCTGGTTGGCGAACTCGGTCAGTGGGATACGCCGCACGCCCTGCTCCACATCGACGTCGATCAGCATCGGCTGTGGCTTGCCACCTTCCAGCAACGGCTCCTCGCCGATATACAGCGCAGCATGCGACCAGGTGGACTGGCTCAGGTATTTGATGGCTGTGGAGAAGCGGCTGTTGCCCTCCACCAGCAGCACATCGCCACGCCGCAGCGTGCGCAGCAACATGGCCGGATCGCTGGTCGATGGCCGCATCTGGTTGGCGCGTGGCTGCGCCAGGAAATGCGCCAAACGGCGCCCGAAGAACTGCAGCACACCCATCAAGCGTCTCCGTATCTGCTTGCGTCAGACTAGCCGGGACAGCATCCGCCTGCCATCAGATACAGGCTCAGCGCGGACTACGATCAAACTGCCGATAACGTTGGTGATGACGGACGCGGCGCCGCAGCAACCAGGCGTACATGCCTGCATATCCGAGCAGCAGCGCAGCCATCGCCAGCAAGCCGGCATGGCTGAGCCAGCCCGAATCCGGCCACGGCACGCTGTTCATCGATGCCTGCCAGCCCTGCACCATGCCGGCGACCACGCGCACCACGATCATCGCGGTCAACACCAGTACCAGCCAGGTATTGGGCTTGTAATGCAGTGTCTCTGGACCGGGCTCGAAGCGGGTCAGGTAGTGGCCGAGCACGCCGACCAGCAGGCCTGCCAGCCAACCCAGCGCGGCGTAGGACCAGGCGCCGGGCCACCAGAAGCCGGCGATGCCAACGAACACAGCGAACAGGCCGGTGGACACCAGTGTCGCCCAGAAATTGAAGGTAATCAGCCAAGGCCGCGCTTGCCGCCGTGCGCCGCCGCTGCGCACACGCTGCCACAGCGACAGCGGCATCAGCAGCAACATGATCGCGACGAAAACCAGTATCGCCAGCGGCAGAGCGAAAAGCACAGGCATGGGGGCTGATCCAAGGATGCAGGACCAAAGATTACGCCATGCCGAATACCGGTAGTGCCGAGCCATGCTCGGCAGAGGCTTTACCGGCATTCCCGACCTGTAGTGCCGAGCCATGCTCGGCAGAGGCCTTACCGGCATTCCCGGCCTGTAGTGCCGAGCCATGCTCGGCAGAGGCTTTACCGGGATACCAAACGTGTGGGAGCGGCGTGAGCCGCGAAGCAAGCGCACCTTCGGATCGCAATGTCGTATGCGCCCGTGGCGATATCTGCTTCGCGGCTTACGCCGCTCCCACATTGGGCTACCGGTAGAGCCCCTGCCGAGCATGGCTCGGCACTACATTGGGGCTGCTTGGAAATCCCTTGCCGAGCATGGCTCGGCACTACATTGGGGCTGCTTGGAAAGCCCTTGCCGAGCATGGCTCGGCACTACAGGAGGAGCTTAGAACGCGGGCAGCACCGCGCCCTTGTACTTCTGCTCGATGAAAGCCTTCACTTCCGGGCTGGTCAGGGCCTTGGCCAGCTTCTGCACGCGGGCGTCGTCCTTGTTGTCCGGGCGTGCAACCAGGAAGTTCACGTAGGGCGACTCACTGCTCTCGATCGCCAGTGCGTCCTTGGTCGGGTTCAGGCCGGCATCCAGCGCGTAGTTGGTATTGATCAGGGCCAGGTCAACCTGGTCGAGCACGCGCGGCAGCATCGCCGAGTCCAGCTCACGGAACTTGAGCTGCTTCGGGTTCTCGGTGATGTCACGCTGGGTGGACAGGGCGTTGCTCGGGTCCTTGAGCTTGATGACGCCGGCGGTGTCCAGCAGGATCAGCGCGCGGCTGTTGTTGCTGGGGTCGTTCGGGATCACCACGTCGGCGCCATTGGGCAGTTCGGCCAGCGACTTGAAGCGACGCGAATAGGCGCCGAACGGCTCGATATGCACACCGGTGACGGTGACCAGATCGGTCTTGCGGTCCAGGTTGTAGGCCTTGAGGTAAGGCTCGGTCTGGAAGTAGTTGGCGTCCACCTGCTTCTGCACCAGCTGGTCGTTGGGCTGCACGTAGTCGTTGAATACGCGCACGTCGAGCTTGACGCCTTCCTTCTCCAGCAGCGGCTTGACCACCTGCAGAATCTCGGCGTGCGGCACGGCGGTGGCGGCGACCACCAGCTTGGACTCATCGGCGGCAGGCTTGGCGCAGGCCGACAGGGCCAGCACGGCGGCAATCAGGGGAAAGGTGAGCAGCTTGTTCATCGGTAACAGATCCCGTGGGGAAGGATGGTGTGGACATACGCTAACAGGCCGGCACGCAACATGCCGGCCCGCGGTCATTCCATTACTTGCGGCTGTAATGCGTAACCAGACGGTCGCCGAGCATCTGCAGCAGCTGCACCAGCACCAGCAGCAACACCACGGTGACCAGCGCCACATCGGTGTGCGAGCGCTGGTAGCCGTCGCGGAAGGCCAGATCGCCGAGGCCGCCGGAACCAATCGCACCGCCCATCGCGGTGAAGCCGATCAAGGCAATGGTGGTGACAGTGGCGCCGGCGATCAGGCCCGGTCGCGCTTCCGGCAGCAGCACCTTGAAGACCAGCTGCTTGGTGGTTGCGCCCATTGCCTGGCTGGCTTCGATCACGCCACGATCGACTTCACGCAGCGCGGTTTCCACCAGACGCGCGTAGAACGGCGCTGCGCCAACCACCAGCGGCAGGATCGCGCCACGCACGCCCAGTGAAGTGCCCATCAGACCCAGGGTCACCGGAATCAGCACGATCATCAGGATGATGAAGGGCACCGAACGCAGCAGGTTCACCAACAGCGCGGTGATGCCGTAGACCACCGGCTTGCGGTGCAGCTGCGGCGAGCCGGTCAGGAACAGCAGCACGCCCAGCGGCAAACCAATCGCCAGCGTCAGCGGCAACGAGCCGGCCAGCATCAGCAGGGTGTCGATGGTGGCCTGGCCGATATCGGCCCACTTGCCCGCGTCCAGATGGCGGAAGAAGCCTTCGGCGGCAGTTGCAATGATCATCGGCGCAGCTCCTCGACATGCACACCGGCAGCAACGAAGGCCGCCTGCGCGGCGTTCTGGTCGCCGCCCACCAGAGACACAGTCAATTGACCGTAAGGCGTGTCCTTGATGCGGTCGATGCGCCCGGTAAGGATGTTGTAGTCCACCCCGGTGTCACGGGCAATGCGGCCCAACAGCGGTTCGTACGTGCCTTCGCCGAGGAAAGTCAGGCGCACGATGCGGCCACCAACCGAGGCGTAATCGCGTAGCTGCTCGCCTTCATCGATGTGTTCGGACTCGGAGACGAAACGGCGCGTGGTTGCGTGCCTGGGATGCAGGAAGACCTCGGTGACCGGGCCCATCTCCACCATGTGGCCGGCATCGAGCACTGCGACGCGGTCGCAGACGCGGCGGATCACATCCATCTCATGGGTGATCAGCACGATGGTCAGGCCCAGCTCGCGGTTGATCTTGCCCAGCAGGGCCAGCACCGAGGCGGTGGTCTGCGGGTCCAGTGCACTGGTGGCTTCGTCGCACAGCAGGATCTGCGGGCGCGTGGCCAGCGCGCGGGCAATGCCGACCCGCTGCTTCTGCCCGCCGGACAGCTGCGAGGGGTACTTGGCCGCATGCGCTTCCAGCCCGACCATGCGCAGCAGCTCGGCCACGCGCGCGTCGATTTCGGCCTTGGGCGTGCCGGCCAGTTCCAGCGGGAAGGCCACGTTGGCGGCCACGGTACGCGCCGACAGCAGGTTGAAGTGCTGGAAGATCATGCCGATGCGCCGACGCAAGGTGCGCAGCCCATCGGCATCCAACGCGGTGGCGTCCTGGCCATCGATCAGCACCCGGCCGCCACTGGGCTCTTCCAAGCGGTTGATCAGTCGGATCAGGGTCGACTTACCGGCACCGGAGTGGCCGATGATGCCGAACACTTCGCCGGCCTGGATCTTCAGGTCGAGCGGGTGCAGCGCGGTGATCGCGCGGCCGTCGACGGCATAAGCTTTCTGCAGGTGCTGGAACTCGATCACTGCCTGGGCAACCGGAGGGCATAAGTAAGGGGCGTGCAGCCTAGCAGCGCCGGGCCGTCGGCGCGCGTGTCGCAAACCGGAATGTTATTCCTTTTGGTTCTAAGTGAAACCAGTCGCGGCTGTGCCAGTGCTTTTTTTTGGGGCCGGGGGGGGGCCCCGAGCCCGCAGGAGGACCGCCCGGGCCGAAAACAAGAGAGAATGGGGGGACCCAACAACCCGGCCCCCCCCCCCCCCCCCCCCA
>NZ_JBRREF010000093.1:0-17193 GCF_056760135.1 Stenotrophomonas sp. STEN023
CCCCCCCCCCCCCCCCCCCCCCCCCCCCCCCCCCCCCCCCCCCCCCCCCCCCCCCCCCCCCCCCCCCCCCCCCCCCCCCCCCCCACTACCGTTGGTTTGTCCAACGCCCTTTGGCTTAGAACATCTCCCGCTGCAGGCTCAAGGTACTCAGTACCTTGCTGGAGATTTCTTCGATCGAAGTGTGGGTAGTGCTCAGGGTCGGAATGCGCTCCATGCGGAACATGGTCTCGGCCGCAGCGACCTCGCGCTTGCAGGTCTCGAAACTGGCATAGCGCGAATTCGGGCGCCGCTCCTGGCGGATCTGCTGCAGGCGTTCCGGGTCGATGGTCAAGCCGAACAGCTTGTTGCGGTACGCGCGCAGCCGCGGCGGCAGGCGATCCTGCTCCAGGTCTTCCTCGGTCAAGGGGTAGTTGGCCGCGCGGATGCCGTAATGCAGTGCCAGGTAGATGCAGGTCGGGGTCTTGCCGGCGCGCGACACCGCCACCAGCACCACGTCGGCCTCGTCATAGTTCACCGCGATGCCATCGTCGTGGCTCAGCGCGAAATTCATTGCATTGATGCGCCGATGGTAGGTATCGAAGTCCACCATGCCGTGCGCCTGCCCCACCTTGGAGTGCCGAGCGGAGCTGAGTTCCTGCTCCAATGGCCCGATGAATGGGGCGAAGACATCCAGAACCAGCGCCCCGCTCTCTTCCAGAATCATCCCCAAACTGGAATCCACGCAGGAACTGATCACGATCGGACGCACCTGGTAGCGCTCGCCGGCGGCCCGGATACGCGCGGCCGCGTCGTGGGCCTTGTCGGCATCGTCGACGAACGACATGCGATCAGTCACGAAACTGAAGCCATTGAACTGGGTCAACAGACTGTGGCCAACGGTCTCGGCGGTGATGCCGGTGCCGTCAGAAACATAGAAAACCGGCCGGATTGCCGTCATGAAAGCTCCCTTCAGAATGTGATCCTGACCACAGGTCAAGCGTGATGGCCTAGCCTGTCCCGGAAAAGACAAGCACAAGACAAAGTATTGTCACAAGCTTGTGCGGCTTCGGTGTGCACTGCATCATATTGGCTTCTTCCTACGGACGTGGCCATCCCAAGCCCGCCACGGGCGATGGCCTCAACGGAGCATCGCGCTTGAACGAGAATATCCTGTGGTTGCATGAGCTGCGCTTGGCCGATCTGGCCCGCGTAGGTGGCAAGAACTCCTCGCTCGGGGAGATGATCGGCAATCTTGCCGGTCTGGGGGTGTCCGTCCCCGGTGGTTACGCAACCACCTCCGAAGCGTTCAAGGACTTCATTGCCCACAACGACCTGTCCAAGCGCATTTTCGACAAGCTGGCCACGCTCGACGTGGAAGATGTCACCGCCCTGACCGTTGCCGGCAAGGAAATCCGCAACTGGGTGATCGATGCCCCGCTGCAGCCGCAGCTGGACAAGGACATCCGCGATGCCTACGCCAAGCTGAGCGCCGAGAATGGCGGCGGTGACATCGCCGTTGCCGTGCGTTCCTCGGCCACCGCCGAAGATCTGCCGGATGCCTCCTTCGCCGGCCAGCAGGAAACCTTCCTCAACGTCACCGGTGCCGACGATGTCGTGCACAAGGTCAAGGAAGTGTTCGCCTCGCTGTACAACGACCGTGCCATCGCCTACCGCGTGCACCACGGCTTCAAGCACGAAGACGTGTTCCTGTCCGCTGGTGTGCAGCTGATGGTGCGTTCGGGCGTCGGCTCCTCCGGCGTGCTGTTCACCCTGGACACCGAATCCGGCTTCCGCGACGTGGTGTTCGTCACCTCCTCGGTCGGCCTGGGCGAAATGGTCGTGCAGGGCGCGGTCAATCCGGACGAGTTCTACGTCTACAAGCCCAGCCTGCATGCCGGCAAACCGGCGATCCTGCGCCGTTCGCTGGGCTCCAAGGCCATCCGCATGGTCTATTCGGACGTCCCGGGCGAGCGCGTCAAGATCGAGGACACCCCGGTCGAGGTGCGTAACACCTTCTCGATCAGCGATGAGGACGTGCAGGAACTGTCCAAGCAGGCGCTGGTCATCGAAAAGCATTACGGCCGCCCGATGGATATCGAGTGGGCCAAGGACGGCGTCAGCGGCAAGCTGTTCATCGTCCAGGCGCGCCCGGAGACCGTGAAGTCGCGCGCCAAGGCCACCCAGATCGAGCGCTACGCGCTGCAGGAAAAGGGTGAAGTCATTGCCGAAGGGCGCGCCGTTGGCGCCAAGATCGGCGCTGGCGTGGCCCGCGTGGTCAAGTCGCTGGACGACATGGCCCGCGTGCAGCCGGGCGACGTACTGATCGCTGACATGACCGACCCCGACTGGGAGCCGGTGATGAAGCGCGCGTCGGCCATCGTCACCAACCGTGGTGGCCGCACCTGCCACGCCGCGATCATCGCGCGTGAGCTGGGCGTGCCGGCCGTGGTCGGCTCGGGCAATGCGACCCAGCTGATCCAGGATGGCCAGGAAGTGACCGTCAGCTGCGCCGAAGGCGATACCGGCTTCATCTACGCCGGCAAGCTGGCCTTCGACCGCAGCACCACCGATCTGGGCAACATGCCGCCGGCACCGCTGAAGATCATGATGAACGTGGCCAACCCGGAACGTGCCTTCGATTTCGGCCAGCTGCCGAACGCCGGCATTGGCCTGGCACGTCTGGAAATGATCATCGCCAGCCACATCGGCATTCACCCGAATGCGCTGCTGGAATACGACCGTCAGGATGCTGCCACCAAGAAGAAGATCGACGAGAAGATTGCCGGCTACAAAGACCCGGTGAGCTTCTACGTTGACCGTCTGGCCGAAGGCATCGCTACCCTGACCGCTTCGGTGGCACCGAACCCGGTGATCGTGCGCCTGTCGGACTTCAAGTCCAACGAGTACGCCAACCTGATCGGCGGCAACAACTACGAGCCGCACGAAGAGAACCCGATGATCGGCTTCCGCGGCGCCAGCCGTTATGTCGACCCGAGCTTCTCCAAGGCCTTCGCACTGGAATGCCAGGCCGTGTTGCGCGTGCGCAATGAGATGGGCCTGGAGAACCTGTGGGTGATGATCCCGTTCGTTCGCACCCTGGAAGAAGGCCGCAAGGTGGTGGAAGTACTCGCCGCCAATGGCCTGAAGCAGGGCGAGAACGGCCTGAAGATCATCATGATGTGCGAAGTGCCGTCCAACGCACTGTTGGCCGATGAATTCCTGGAAATCTTCGACGGCTTCTCGATCGGCTCCAACGACCTGACTCAGCTGACCCTGGGCCTGGACCGCGATTCCTCGATCGTCGCGCACCTGTTCGACGAGCGGAACCCGGCGGTCAAGAAGCTGCTGTCGATGGCGATCAAGAGCGCACGCGCCAAGGGCAAGTACGTCGGCATCTGCGGCCAGGGCCCGTCCGATCACCCGGATCTGGCCGAATGGCTGATGCAGGAAGGCATCGAGTCGGTGTCGCTGAACCCGGACACCGTGGTCGACACCTGGCTGCGTCTGGCCAAGCTGAAAGCCAATAGCTGATCTGGCTGTTGATGCATGAAAACAAAACCCCGCCTTGGCGGGGTTTTGTTTTGTCTGGGTGCTAGCGATGGTTCTGATTGTCTTTGTGGGAGCGGTGTAAACCGCGAAGCCACAGATCAGTCAGACCGCAAACATGCCGGTGATTTCAGCAGCCCCAGCTTCGCGGCTTACACCGCTCCCACAACAGCTGCAGGCTGTCACACCAACTCCGCCGCTGCCGCCACAACATCCGCATCACCCGGCAGCACCAGCAGCGCCGCACCAGCCAGCGGCGTATACGTATCCACACCAGTCACCCGCCGCAGCGGCACCTGCCCATGGCCGGCCTCGACCAGGGCGGTGATCACGCCCTCGCCGACGCCGGCGCTCTGCCGGCCTTCGTCGAGCACGATGATGCGCTTTGCGCCCTTGGCCTGCTCGGCGATATAGCCGGCATTGAGCGGCACCAGCCAACGCAGATCGACCACCCGCACCTTCCAACCGTGTTGCTGCTCGATGGTCTTGGCAGCACGCAGCGCCATCGGCACGCCGTTGCCGTAGCTGATGATCAGCAGATCGTCATTGCCTTGGCCATAAACCCTGCCCTCGCCCAGCGTCAGCGCCTGATCCGGTGCCGGATACGGGAACAGCCATTGGCCATCGCCAGCGGCATGCAGGTCCTTGGTCATGTACAGCGCGATCGGCTCCAGGAACACGCAGACCCGCCCGTCGACCTTGGCCAGGGCCGCAAGCGTGCGCAGCATTGCCGCGGCATCATCGCCGCGCGATGGGCAGCCAACCACCAGTCCCGGGATGTCGCGGATGGCAGCGATTGAGTTGTCGTTGTGGAAGTGCCCGCCAAAGCCTTTCTGATAACCAAGTCCGGCGATGCGGATCAGCATCGGATTGCGGTACTGGTCATTGGAGAAAAACTGCAGCGAACAGGCCTCCCCACGCACCTGGTCGGCGGCGTTGTGCAGGTAAGCCAGGTACTGGATCTCCGGCAGCGGCAGCATGCCCATATTGGCGAAGCCCTGGGCCATGCCCAGGATCATGGTTTCGTCGAGCAGGGTATTGAACACACGGCGCGGACCAAATGCCTTTTGCAGCCCCTTGGTGACGGTGTAGACGCCGCCCTTCTGCGCCACGTCCTCACCGAACAGCAAGGTCTCGGGGTACTTGGCGAACAGGTCATGCAGCGCCTGGTTGATCTGCACTGCCAGATGCTTGGCCGGCTGATTCTCCGGCAAACCAGTCTCGCTGCCGAACACCTGCAGACGCCGTTCGCTGTAATCGGAGCGCGCCGCCTCGGACTGCACTTTGTCCGGCGTATACGGCGCCAGCGGCCCGATCACGTCCTGCAGTTCGGTCAGGCGAGGACGCTTGTCGGCATCCTCGGCTGCAGCGAAACAGCGCTGACGGGTGTGCTCATACAGGGCCAACACTTCGGCCTTGTCCATCAGCCCGGATTCCACCGCAACCTGCGCCGAACGCAGCAGCGGATCGCCGGCTTCCACCGCGCACAGCTCCTCCAGCGCCCGCCACTCGATCTCGAAGTCGGTACCGGCATGGCCCATCAGACGGGTGGTGCGCAGATGCAGGAAAGTTGGCCGCCGCGTGCGCCGGCAATGCTCGACCGCACGCTCCACGTCGGCGTAACCGTTGACCAGATCCAGACCATCGGCATGGAAGTAATCCAGCCCTGGGCGATGCCGGAAGCTCTCGGCGATCCAGCCCTCCGGGGTCTTCACCGAGATGCCGATGCCGTTGTCTTCGCAGACGAACAGCACCGGCGCCGGCAGCTTCTGGAAGCTGCTCCAGGCGGCCGCATTGAACGCGGTCTGCGCGGTGGCGTGATTGGCCGAGGCATCGCCGAACGAGCAGATGGTGATGCTGTCATCGGGAATCGGCAGGCCCTGCCCCAGTCGCTTGCCCGCTTCGATGGCCATTGCCGTGCCCAGCGCCTTGGGCAGGTGCGAAGCGATGGTCGAGGTCTGTGGCAGCACCCACAACGGTTTACTGCCCCACACCTTGTGCCGACCACCGCTGGCCGGGTCGTCCTTGCTGGCCGCGAACGACAGCGCCGAGTCCATCACCGGGTCCATGCCCGGCAGCTTGCGGAAGCGCTCGGCCATGAAGCCGCCGGAACGGTAGTGCAGGAAGGCCGGATCGGTATGGCGGGCAGCGCGGGCCACCATGGCATTACCTTCGTGGCCGGACGAGCCGATCGTGTAGAAGACCTTGTTCTGCACGCGCAGCACGCGTGCCATCAGGTCCAGATGGCGACTGATCAACTGCGATTCGAACAACTCGCGGAAGCTCTGCGCATCCAGCGTGCTGCCGGGCAGTATGGGTGCGGCCGGTTGTGGCTCCTGCTCCGGGCCGGGCGGCAGCGCACCGACGAATTCGATGAAATTGGTATCGCAGATCTCAGCGCGGTTCAGGCCCTTCATGCGCGCCGGGATGGGGTTCGGTACACGAGCAAACATGCAGACAGACTCCACAGCAAACAGGTGAGACAACGGAATCAAGCATCGATGCGAAAGTTCAGCCCGCGAGTATCGGCATGAAGCCGGGCTGCGCCTGCACGGCCTGCAGCCAGCGCTGGATCGCCGGGTAGGTCGACAGGCCTATGCCGCCGTCTTCGGCAACAGCGGTATAGGCAAACAGGGCGATGTCGGCCACACCGTAGTCAGCGCCGGTGAACCAGGCATTGTTCTGAAGATGGCGCTCCATCACCGCCAGGGCGTCATGGCCCCGCTCGCGCAGCCGCGGCAGCTCAGCCCTGCGCGGCGAATCGGCCTGCGTCCAGATGCTGATGAAGCGTGCAACAGCGATGTAGGGTTCGTGGCTGTACTGCTCGAAGAACATCCAGGACAGCGCCTGCGCACGCTGCCAGCCATCACTGGGCAGGTACGGGGTGCCTTCTGCCAGCCAGAACAGGATGGCATTGGACTCGACCAGCACGCGACCATCGGCGCGCTGCACCAGCGGGACTTTTCCATTGGGATTGAGTGCGAGGAATTCCGGCGTGCGGGTCTGGCCGTCGGCGCTGTTCACCTCGACCCAGTCGTAACGCGTGCCCAACTGCTCCAGCAGCAACCTCACTTTGTGGCAGTTGCCCGACGTGGACATGCCATACACCCGCAACCCTGCACCCGAAACACTCACTGATCCACTCCCCGCTGCTGACTGGCAGACGACAGTATCCATCTGACCGGATCAAGGGGGCTGCGGTAAAGCTGCGACCGCAGCAAAAATCTATCAGCGCCGCGCCATCCATGCGTGCCGGGATTGCTCCCACACATCCACCTCGATATCGGCAGGCGCCGGCAGGCGCGCCTGCCGCAGCAAGGTCGCACCCAGCTTTTGCGCTACCGCCACCGAACTGGTGTTGGCCGGCACGATGGTATGGATCACTTCCTGCCAACCCAGCGCATCGAACGCCCAGTCAATGCTCGCCCGCGCTGCTTCCGGCGCGTAACCACGGCCCCAGAATTCCGAAGCAATGCCCCAGCCCACTTCCGTACCCGGCCATCCGTGCGGCTGCCACGGCCCGACCCGGCCAATCCAGCGCCCGCTGCTTTTCTCGATCACCGAGAACATGGAGTAGCCGAGCAACTGCCAACTCCCGGTCAGCGCCGCCAAGCTGCGCCACGCCACAGAAGGCACCTGTACGCCGCCCAGATGCTGCATGGTCTGTGGATCGCTACAGAACGCAGCGAAGGCGTCGAAGTCCCCGGCTGCCGGTGGACGAAGCAGGAGGCGTTCGGTTTCCAACTGCAGATCGAAAATGCTCATCACACCTCCTACGGAACCGGCACACGAAGAGGCTGAGATTGCACCGACCAGCCAAGAGGGTCAAACAAGCGGGCGATCGACTGTAGCCCGGGTAAGCACGGCGCACCCGGGCACCCGGCCTGCGTGCAGGAGCTTGCATGTAGGAGCGGCGTGAGCCGCGAAGCTGACGTAGCTCAATCACCACGCAATTACCTGCGCATCTGATGGCATGCGTGCTTCGCGGCTCACGCCGCTCCTACAAAAGCAAAAATCCGATGCCAGAGGTCTGGCATCGGATTCCGGGTGACTCAACTGCTGAAGAGAGCAGGTTTACGGCTTGCGCTGGTTACTGGCGGTTTGCCGCCGGTGCCATCGCCGCGGTCTGCGTGACCAGCTGACCGTCGATCACCGGCAGGCGATCGCTGGCCGGCTTGTCCTGCATGCGCACGGTCTTCTCGGCACCGTCGTAACGGTAGGTCACGTCGTAACCGATGGTCTGGTTGGCATTACCCAGCGACACGCGCTCGCCCGGACGGCTGTCCATGCGCATGGTGCCGGTGCTGCCATCAGGCTTGCGGTAGCTGACGTTGTAACCGGTGATGCGGCTGGACTCGGCCGTGCGCTGTTCGGTATGGCACTGGCGCTCGGTGCGATTGACCACACGACCGCCGACATGGCGCTTGTCGACCTGGTTACCAATCACGCCACCGGCGACGGCACCGGCCGCAGTCGCAGCCTTCTTGCCATTGCCGCCGCCGACCTGGTTGCCCAGCAGACCGCCGATCAGCGCACCGGCAACCGTGCCACCCACGTTGCCATCACGCTCGGGCAGGCGCTCCTGCACCACCACATCCTCGCAGACTTCATGCGGGGTGCTGGTGGTGGAGGTTTCGCGGATCGGGTCACTGCCGGTGACGGTGCCATAGACACGTTCCTTCTGCGTGACCGGCGCTACCTTGAGTACGTCGGCGTACTGCAGCTGCGGTTCGGCCGGGGTCTCCACCTTGCCGGTAACAGCGGCATCGTCCACCAGTGGCGAGCTGTCCAACACCGGGCGCGCGCCTTCCACCAGCGGTGCCGTGCCGGCCTTGTCGCGGCCCTGCATGAAGGCGGCAGTGGCGATGCCACCTACCAGCAACGCGCCGGCGGCAACCAAAACGGTCGTGGTTGTGCTCTTCATGATCTGTCTCCGTGCGGCTGCCCGCGTTTGTCTTGGGTGAATTCCAGCACGAACTAGCTGAACAAAGCCCGGTATTTCTGTCACATCCCTATCGAAATGATCCAACTCGTCGCAATATTCAGCCTGTTGGCCCCGATCCTGCGGGGCAGCCTGAATCTCCCTTCATCTGGATACGCCATGTCGAGCATGATGTTGTCACCGTTTCTGGAATGGGCACGCAAGCTGCGCTACCCCACCCTGTTCAAGTTGACCGGTGCGCTGTTCGTCATCAGCATGCTGCTGCCCGACCCGATTCCGTTTGTCGACGAGATCCTGTTTGGCTTGAGCACCCTGTTGCTGGCCAACTGGAAGCGACGCAAGGATCCGGCTGAGCCGCCGATCCTGCCTGGCAAGCGCTGAGCCGTGCAGCTGGTAGACAGCCACTGCCACCTGGATGCCGCTGAATTCGACGCCGACCGTGAGGCGGTGATCGCCCGCGCCGGCGCTGCTGGCGTGGGCATGCAGATCGTACCGGCGGTGACCGCCGCCAGCTGGCCAAAATTGCGCGAGGTGTGCGCGGCAGGCACCGGACTGCATCCGGTTTACGGCCTGCATCCCATGTTCCTGGCCGAGCACCGTCCCGAGCATCTGCAGCAACTGCGCGATTGGGTGGAACGCGAAAAGCCTTGCGCCATTGGCGAATGCGGGCTGGATTTCTTTGTCGACAATCTCGACCCGGCGGCACAGCGCATGTACTTCCAGGGCCAACTTGAGGTAGCGCGGGACTTCCAGCTGCCGTTGATCGTGCATGCGCGCCGTGCCTTGGATGAAGTGATCCTGCGCATCCGCCGGGTTGGCGGACTCAGCGGCGTAGTGCACAGTTTTTCCGGCAGTCCCGAGCAGGCCCGGCAGCTATGGGATCTGGGCTTCATGATCGGCCTGGGCGGCCCCATCACCTATACGCGCGCCAACCGGTTGCGCGGCCTGGTGACGCAGATGCCATTGGAGTTCCTGCTGCTGGAAACCGATGCCCCGGATCAGCCGGATGCCGGCATCCGCGGTCAACGCAACGAGCCATCGCGATTGCGGCAGATCCTCGATACCGTCGCTGAGCTGCGGCAGCAGCCTGCGGCGGATATCGCAGCGCAGACCACGGCCAACGCAAAGCGGTTGTTCGGGCTGTAGGTCCGATTGTGGGAGCGGCGTCAGCCGCGAAGCCACAGCTCAGTCAGATCGCAAGCATGCTGGCAATTTCAGCAGTACCAGCTTCGCGGCTTACGCCGCTCCCACAAAGCACAACCGTTCGCAGGCTTCTACGCGCGGTTCTTCAGCAGCATCTCCAGCGCCTTGCCCACGGCCACGAATGCAAATGCACCGGTGATGTGCGTTGCCGCCCCCAGGCCACCGCCACAATCCAGCTTCAAGGCTTCGTCCGGGCCCAGGTTCGGGCGGATGCCGCATACACTGCCGTCGGCCTGCGGGTATTTCACGTTTTCCAGCGAATACACTGCCGGCACGCCGAAATAGCGCTTTGCACTCTTGGGAAAGTTGAACTCACTGCGCAGCTTCTTGCGGATCAACGCCATCATCGCGTCATGCTCGGTACGCGACACGTCGCGCACCCGCACCAGGGTCGGATCGGTACGCCCGCCAGCCGCGCCGATGGTGATCATCGGCAGCTTGCGACGGCGGCACCAGGCGATGGTTTCCACTTTTACCCGGAAGCTGTCGCAGGCGTCGATCACCAGGTCAAAACCACGGTCCAGCAGCTCGGCCATGTTGGCAGGGGTCAGGAATGACTCCACCGCCTCGACCTCGATATCCGGGTTGATCGCCCGGCAGCGCTCGGCCATCGCCACTGCCTTGTTGCGACCGTACTGCCCGGCCATCGCCGGCAGCTGGCGATTGGTGTTGGAGACGCAGATATCGTCAGCATCGATCAGGCTCAGATGGCCGACGGCCGAGCGCACCAGCGCTTCCACGATCCACGAGCCAACCCCGCCCATGCCAACCACAGCGACCTTGCAGCCACTCAAGTGGGTGATGGTGCCGGCCCCGTACAGCCGGTCGATACCGGCAAAGCGCTCACGCAATTCTTCTTTCATCCGCCCATTTTACGGCCTGCCCCGACCGGCGGCGAGCCGACCGCCGGCACGATGACGCGGGCTTCGCTTGTGCCACTGCATAATCGAAGCCAGTCCCCACCCCCGTTGCCATTAGCCTGGAGCCAACGCAATGTCCGACCCCGCAACCGCCCGCCCTCCGTCCAAAGCCTCGCGCTATCTGTTCGTCCTGCTCGCGGGCCTTTTGATCGGGGTGATTGCCACCGTGATGGGGATGCGCGCCATCCAGGCCCGCCAGGATCATTTTCCGGACAGCCTGATGACGGTCATGGCCAAGCAGACCCAGCTGCTGGGCGAGAGCCAGAAACAGAACCGCTGCAGCATCAATGACACCACGCCCCGCCTGCAGACCCTGCGTGCGCTGGCCAATGACCTGGAGACCGCATTCCCAGGCCTGCGTGATGACGAACGCTTCCAGCAACATGCCAGCCGCTACCGTGCCACATTGAATGATGCGCTGGCCAAGCCACCGGCAGATTGCGCAACGCTGGCTGCTGCAGTGCAAAAAATCGGCAGCGACTGCAAGTCGTGCCATCAGGACTTCAAGTAAGCAAACTGCGTTTTCACCTGTGATTGGCCCTCCATTCACATGCAAAACCGCAGGATCTTCGCCGCGGGTCACTCAGTAGTACCCACTTCCAATCTGGCAAGGAGAAACACCATGAAGATCCAACTGATCGCTGCAGGCGCAATTGCCAGTCTGGCGCTGGCCGGCTGCGCCACCTCCCCCGGTTACGGTGGTGGTTACAACAACGGCGGCTACAACAATGGTGGCAACTACGGCAACAACGGCGGCAATTACAACCAGAACCGCTGTACCGATTGCGGCATCGTCACCCGCATCGATACCGTAGCCTCCGGCCGCACCGCACCCAGCGCTACCGGCGCGATTCTCGGCGGTATCGTCGGCGCTGTCGCCGGCCATGAAATCTCCGACAAGACCGGCGGCAGCAAGGGCAACCAGAACATTGCCTCCGTGGCGGGCGCCGTTGGTGGCGCATTGGCCGGTAACAAGATCCAGCAGAACGTCACCGGCAACTCGTATGACATCCAGGTGCGCATGGACGATGGTCGCGTGATCGTGGTCAACCAGAAGGACCTGGCCGGCATCCGCGAGAACACCTATGTGCGCGTGGTCAACGGCCGTGTTGTCATCCGCTGAGCAAGCAGTTACAGCACTGAAAGAAAAGGCCCGCTTACGCGGGCCTTTTCTTGACTGGACTGCCGACCGGATCAGACCGGTTGTACGGCGTCAGCCTGCAGGCCCTTCTGGCCCTGCACGACGGTGAAGGTGACCTGCTGGCCCTCCTTCAAACTCTTGAAGCCATCGGACTGGATGGCGCGGAAGTGCACAAACACGTCCTCGCCACTTTCGCGGCTGATGAAGCCAAAGCCCTTGGCGTCGTTGAACCACTTGACGGTACCGGTTTCACGATCAGACATTTCGACTAACTCCTTGTAACGCTCTTGTTTGATGGATACGCCCGGTGAGGCGGCTGGTTGCAAGGAGGAAGCGAGGTGCAGCGATGTAGCAAATCCTTCGATCTACCCATCAGGCCACGATTCACGGTGACCTTGCCAAGCTCAGCGGCTGCAACTTAACCCGGCCCAAACCAAATTGCAACACCGCGCAACAGGTTAAAGTCAACCCCTATTGGACCCCCTTCAGAACACACATGGACTATTCATTCATCTTCTATCTGGTCGGCGCCCTGCTGGTTCTGGTCGGCATAGCCGGCATCATCCTGCCGGCACTCCCGGGGGTTCCGCTGGTTTTCGTCGGTCTGCTGCTGGCTGCCTGGGGCGACGGCTTCAACCGGGTCGGCTGGTTGCCGCTGGTGGTACTGGGTGTGCTCACGGTCATTTCGATAATCGTCGATGTGATCTCCACCATCGCCGGGGCCAAGAAGGTCGGGGCCAGCAAACTTGCCCTGATCGGCTCGGCCATAGGCACGGTGGTCGGGCTGTTCTTCATGCCGATCGGCCTGTTCGTAGGTCCATTCATCGGCGCACTGGGGGGGGAATACCTGCACGGCCGCCAGCTCGGCCAGGCCACCAAGGTCGGCCTCGGCACCTGGCTGGGAATCGTGCTAGGGGTAGCCCTGAAGCTTGGCCTGGCCATCACCATGGTCGGCGTATTCGCACTGGCGTGGTTCTTCTGAACCGTGTCGTGACTCCCCCTCGACAGGCGAATCGCCGACAATCCCTGACTAGCCACTGATGGCGGTGGGCGAGCCTTGCTGTTCGCCCCGGCCCGGCCACCCCACAGCGACCGGATGGAACCCATGCAAACCCGAGCCCTTTCACATGCCCTGCTGCTCGCCCTGAGTGGCATCAGCGCTACCGCCTTCGCCCAGGAATCGATGACCACGCCGGCCTCGCCGCAGGCCTGCTTCGCGCTGGAGACCGACGCCGCGCGCCTGGCCTGCTATGACAGCGCGCTTGGCCGCAACCCCATCGACACCCGCGCTGCCGATGCAGCCGCCGCTGCCGCACAGCAGGCGCGCAAGGAGGCCAAGGCCACCGCCAAGGAGCTGGACGAGCCGGTGCCGCGCCGCAACGAGCTGTTCGCCCATGACGAACTGGCAACGGCCGCCGCCAACGCCGGCCGCGGCTCCCTGCTGGACAGCCGTTGGGAACTGGCCAAGGACTCCAAGCTGGGGCTGTTCCAGCTGCGCGCCTACAAGCCGGTCTACCTGCTGCCCGCGTTCTGGAGCAGCAAGCCCAACGTGATGCCGCGCTCGCCCAACCCCAACAACACCGTGACCCAGGCCGAGGAGCTGGAGAGCACCGAACTGAAGTTCCAGCTCAGCTTCAAGACCAAGGTCACCGAGAACCTGTTCGGCGACAACGGCGACATCTGGGTCGGCTACACCCAGAGCTCGCGCTGGCAGGCCTACAACAGCGAGCTGTCGCGCCCGTTCCGTGAAACCAACTACGAGCCGGAGGTGATGCTGACCTTCCGCAATGGCTACTCGCTGTTTGGGTGGAACGGCCGCATGACCGGCATCAGCCTCAACCACCAGTCCAACGGCCGCAGCGATCCGCTGTCGCGCAGCTGGAACCGGGTGGTGGCCAACATCGGCCTGGACCGCGAGAACTGGGCCATCATGCTGCGCCCCTGGTACCGCATCCCGGAAGGCCGCCGCGATGACAACAACCCGGACATCGAGGACTACATGGGCCGCGGCGACGCCACCCTGGTCTACAACCGCAACGGGCATGAGCTGGCCATCACCGGCCGCCATTCGCTGCGCAGTGGCGCCCGCGCGCACGGCTCGCTGCAGATGGACTACGGCTTCCCGATCAACAACCTGCTGCGCGGTCATGTACAGGTGTTTGATGGCTATGGCGAGAGCATGATCGACTACAACCACCGCGCCACCTACATCGGCGTCGGCGTGTCGTTGCTGGAGTGGTTCTAAGACCATGAAGGCGACCATCTGGCACAACAACCGCTGCTCAAACTCGCGCGGCGCACTGGCCTTGCTGCAGGAGGCTGGCGTCGAGGTCGAGGTGATCAATTACCTCGACACGCCGCCTTCGCAGACTGAGCTACGCGAGCTGCTCACCGCGATGGGCATGCCCGCGCGCGACCTGCTGCGCAGCAAGGAAGCCGCCTATGCCGAACTGGGCCTGGCCGCCAAGCTCGACAACGAGACCGCACTGATTGAAGCAATGAGCGCGCACCCGGCGCTGATCAACCGGCCCATCGTGCGCACCGCCAAGGGCACCGCGCTGTGCCGGCCACCGGAAACCGTGCTGGGCTTGATCAGCTGAGCCTGCAACGCTGAAACAGCCGCACCGGCGCAGGCAGCACCTGCGCCGGTGCTGTTTCAGTTCGCCTTGGCGCTGGCCTGGACGATGGCATCGTAGAGCTCTTCAAAACTTTGCTGAGGCTGGAACAGCTCGCCGTTGATGAAGAATGCCGGCGTGCCGTTTACCCCGCTGCGCAGGCCGCTCTCTACATCACGCTGGACACGCTGCAGTTTCTCGCTGTCATCCATTGCCGCAGCCAGACCTTCTTCAGGCAAGCCCAGCTCGCGCATCAGTTCGCGATACACCACTTCGCCCAGCTGCTGCTGGCTACGAAACAAGGCATCGTGCGCCTCCCAGAACTTGCCGTGCACTGCGGCGTACTCAGCAGTGATTGCCGCCGGTAGCGCCTGCGGATGCGACTGCACCAACGGGAAGTTGCGGAACACCAGGCAGAGTTCGTCGCCAAAGCGCTGCTGCAGCCGCTTGACCAGCGAGAACGCCTCGCCGCAGTAAGGGCATTGGTAATCGGCGTATTCCACCAGCACGACCGCCGCATCCAGACGGCCCTGGATATGGTCACTGGCACTCACCGGCACACTCAATCTGCTCATCCGCCCACTCCAGATCATTGCTGGCATGCCGACGCGAGGCCTGGCACGTGCCCACTGCGGTAACGCTAACCGGAGGGCTGCTCAGCCTGCGTGAATTGTGCTGCCAGAGAATGCCGGACTACTTCCCCCGTTCAGCAGACACAGGCAGAATCGGCCGACCAAAGACAGGAAGTCCCCCATGGCCCGTGCCCGCCGCTCATTCTTTGCCTACGGCTCCGCGTTGCTCGGCGTCCTGAGTCTGCTGGCGGTGGCCTGCTTCCACTTCCCCGAACTGCTGACCAGCCGGGAATTCCGCGCGGTCTACAACGAGCAGTTCGCCCGCCATCTATTGCTGGTCGGCCTGGCCGCCGCCTTCATCATGGGCACCGTCGCGATCCTGCGTGATCGCAACAAGCGTATCGCCACCCTGGGCGTCGGCACGGCAACTCTGGCGGTGCTGCTCGGCGGCACCAATGTCCAGTTCGACGCCATCGGCCAGACGCCGTACTCACTGGGACTGGACTGGTTCGTGCTGTCGCTGTTCTTCTCGGCGCTGGTCTTCGTGCCGCTGGAACGCTACCTGGGCAAGCGCGAACTGTCGCCGCTGCGCCCGGGCTGGCGCACCGACGTGGCCTACTTCTTCATGAGCCATGTGCTGGTACAGTTCATCCTGATCCTGGTGACCGCCTCCACCTCGACGATCGCCGGTTTGGCCGCCTTTCCGTCATTGAAGGCGGCCATCCAGTCACTGCCGGTCTGGGCACAGTTCCTGATTGCGGTCTTCGTCGCCGACATGGCGCAGGCCCTGCTGCACCGCGCCTACCACAACATCCCCTGGCTCTGGCGCTTCCACGCGGTACACCACTCAAGCCGGCATATGGATTGGCTTGCCGGCTCGCGCGTGCATTTTGTCGAGATCGTGCTCACCCGCAGTGCGGTGTTGCTGCCGCTGCTGATCCTCGGCTTCTCGACCTCGGCAGTGAACGCCTACGTGATCCTGGTCGGCCTGCAGGCGGTGTTGGCACACGCCAATCTCGGCATCCGTTTCGGCTGGCTGGAATACCTGCTGGTACTGCCGCGCTACCACCACTGGCACCACGCCCGGCAGCAGGAGTACATCGACGTCAACTACGCCATCCACCTGCCGCTGGTGGACATGTTGATGGGCACCTTCAAGCTGCCACGCGATCAGGCGCAGTGGCCGCAGGAATACGGTGTGATGAAGCTGGAGACAGTACCGAACGGCATCATCAAGCAGCACCTGATGCCGTTCCAGGGCTGGCGCAAGTTCGACGACCACGTGGATTGAGACAGCCGCGCCCATGTTTTTGTGGGAGCGGCGTCAGCCGCGAAGCCACCAATGTCACCGCACAACCGCGCTTACAACCAATCACTGATCCCTTCGCGCCGATAAACCTCGGCAAACGCAGGCCGCGCCTTCATCCGCGCCGCATGCGCAGCCAACACCGGCCAGTTATCGGTTGGGCGCGGCATGTTGCGGCTCCAGCGCATCAGCATGGTCAACATGAAATCGATGACACTCAACTGCTCGCCCAGAACGTAGGGACCATTCGCAGCCAGGTGATCTGCCACCTGCTGCCAGGCAGCCTCCAGCTGGGCGCGAGCGCGCAGCTTCACCTCGTCTGCATTCGACTCCCCCGCCGGCTCCTGCGGGTAGAACCAGCCGCGATACGCGGGCATCAAGGTGTAGATGCAAAAGCACATCCAACGGTAGTAATCACCGCGCGCAGCCGTACCCGGCGCAGGCGCCAGCGCTGCCTGCGGATGCAGATCGGCCAACTGCATGGCAATGGCGCCGGATTCGGTCAACACCTGTCCATCGATGATCAGCGCGGGCACGCGGCCGGCAGGGTTGATCGCAAGAAATTCAGCTGACTTCTGCTCACCGCGTTCAAAGTGGAGCTGGCGCAGCTCATGCTCAATACCGAGCTCGATCAACAACCAATGCACCACCAACGACGCTGTACTTTGCGATCCGTACAAAACAACCGACATGCGCTGAGTCCCCGGCTGGAAAAACACATTCTAACCAGGCCAGACACCGCACTTGTAGGAGCGGGGTAAGCCGCGAAGCTTATGAACCAACCGCCGCAGCAACAGCAAAAATCCAAAGCACCCCTCCCCCAACCCTCCCCTTGCCTGCGGCAAAGGGAGGGCGTAGTGCCGAGCCATGCTCGGCAGAGGCTTTGCCGGGGAAGCATCAAATCACCAGCTTCGCGGCTTACGCCGCTCCCACATTCCAGTGGCGCTGATGGGGTGCAGGGAAATCCCC
>NZ_JBRREF010000094.1:0-16881 GCF_056760135.1 Stenotrophomonas sp. STEN023
TGATTAGGTCTGCCGCCACTCCCCCTGCTCCAAAATCCCCTGTTTTTTCCAATCCTTGTTGTTTTTGTGGGGGTGGTGGGGGGCCGCCCCCCCCCCCCGCTCCCACAAACCGATGCCGGGTTTGCCGGTAATGCCCAGCCGAGCATGGCTGGGTGCTACAGGTCGCCCAGCCGCGCCTGCAGTGCGGCGATCGCAGCAAGGCCTGCGGTCTCGGTGCGCAGGATGCGCGGGCCCAGCTGCAGGCCCTGGAAGCCCGCCTCGCTCAGCTGCTGGCGGTCACGCGGTGACCAGCCACCTTCCGGACCGATCGCGATAACTACGCCGTTGGCCGGAGCGGCCGGCAGCGAGGCCAGGCGATGCTCGCCCAGCGGGTCCAGGGTCAGTCGCAGGGTCTGTGCGGGCAGTGCCGCCGCTGCCGCCGCCAGCGCCTGCGGGCTGCCGATGGACGGAATCCGCGCACGCCCGGATTGACCACAGGCCGAACCAACCACATTGCGCCAATGGGCGATGCGCTTCTCTGCCCGTGCCGCGTCCAGCTTGACCTCGGTGCGCTCGGCATTGACCGAAATGATGCTGCTGACCCCGAGCTCGGTGGCCTTCTGCAGGATCAGATCCATCTTCTCGCCACGCGCGATGCCCTGCAGCAAGGTGATCGCCAGCGGCGATTCATTGTCGATGGCCTGGGTACTGTCGATGTGTACCTGTACCTCGCGCTTGCTGATCGCGCTGATGGTGGCTGCATAGTCGTGGCCATCGCCATTGAACAACACGCAGCCTTCGCCCTCGCGCAGGCGCATCACCCGGACCAGATGGTTGGCGACATCCTCGGGCAGGGACAGGGTCTGGCCTGTGGCGAGCGGCAGTTCAATCGGGCAACGGGTCAAGCGCATGGGAGTTCTCGCAAAGGCGGTGCCGCGTGGGAAGCGGCTGGGTCTGCTAGCATTTCAACGTCATGAAAACGTATCTGCCAATGCGCATTCTATCGGTCTACCGTCGTTTTGCCCGGAGTGGCGCATGAGCCGCCGCCTGCCACAGATCCACAACGTGGTCGAAGAGCACATCGGGCCGTTCCGTCAGCAGCAGCTGGATCTGGAGTTTTCCAATGGCGAACGCCGCCATTTCCAGCGTCTGGTGAGTGGTGGCCACGGCGCGGTGGTGGTGGTACCGATGCTCGACGATGAGACCGTGTTGCTGGTGCGTGAATACGCTGCGGGCCTGCACCGCTACGAGCTGGGCCTGGTCAAGGGCCGCATCGATGAAGGCGAGACGCCGATCGAAGCGGCCGACCGCGAACTCAAGGAGGAGGCCGGTTACGGTGCGCGCAGGCTGGATGCGCTGCGCAGCCTGACCCTTGCACCTACTTATATGAGTCACCAGTCCACCTTGGTGCTGGCGCGCGACCTGTATCCGCAGCGTCTGCCTGGCGATGAGCCCGAAGAACTGGAAGTGGTGCCGTGGAAGCTGGCCGAACTGGACCAGTTGATGCTGCGCGAGGACTTCTCCGAAGGGCGCTCGCTGGCGGCCCTGTTCATTGCCCGTGAGTGGCTGCGAGGTGGCGCATGAGCGCAGTAGTTGATGACGCCCTGCGCGAAGGCGTGCTGGATATCGCCCAGCGCGCAGGCGCGGCGATCATGCAGGTCTATGCCAGCGGCTTCGATATCGAGCAGAAAGCCGACGACAGCCCGGTCACCACCGCCGATCTGGCCGCGCACCGGTTGATCGTTGACGGTCTGTCGCAACTGACCCCGGACATCCCGGTGTTGTCCGAAGAATCGGCGCAGCTACCGTGGGAGACGCGCCGGCAGTGGCAGCGCTATTGGCTGGTGGATCCGCTGGACGGCACCCGCGAGTTCATCAAGCGCAATGGCGAATTCAGCGTCAACATCGCGCTGATCGAGCGTGGCGTGTCGGTGTTTGGCGTGGTGCAGGCACCGGTGACCGAGGTCATCTGGCATGCCCAGCGCGGTGGCCAGGCCTGGCGTCGCAGCGGTGCGCAGCAGGACGCGATCACCACCCGCGTACCGCCGGCATCGCCGTTGCGGGTCGCCGCCAGCCGCTCGCATGCCAGTGCGCGTACAGCCACTTTGTTGGCGCGGATGGGCGAGATCGAGCTGATAGCGCAGGGTTCCTCGCTGAAGTTCTGCCGCATCGCCGAGGGCACGCTGGACGTGTACCCGCGGCTGGGGCCAACCAGTGAATGGGATACCGCTGCAGGCCAGTGCGTGCTGGAAGCGGCAGGTGGGGTGGTATTGGCTGCCGATGACGGTGTGCCGTTCGCCTACAACCAGCGCCCGCGTCTGCTCAACGGTGACTTCGTCGCCCTGGGTGATGCCTCGCTGCCATGGCAGGCGTGGGTGGCTGGGCTTTGATGCCGGGCCGCAGGCGGCCTGCTGGGAACTTAAAACGCCGGCAATTGCCGGCGTACTCGTAATGGAGGTGATGCACCCATGTCCGAACTGACCGATATCCAGACCCTGCTGCAGATCATGGCGCGTCTACGCGATCCCCAGGGCGGATGCCCGTGGGATCTGGAGCAGGATTTCGCCAGCATCGCGCCGTATACGGTGGAGGAGGCTTACGAAGTGGCCGACGCCATCGACCGCAATGACTTGCCGGACCTGAAGGACGAACTCGGCGATCTGCTGCTGCAGGTGGTTTTCCACGCGCAGATGGCCAGCGAGCAGGGCGCATTCAATTTCGGCGATGTGGTGGCATCGATCAGCAACAAGATGATCCGCCGCCACCCGCATATCTTTGCCGATACCGAGGTCAGCGATGCCGACGAAGTGCTGGCCAACTGGGACGAGATCAAACGCAGTGAACGCGCCGCCAAGGGCGAACAGGATGCCTCGGCATTGGCCGGCATTTCGCCTGGATTGCCGGAGTGGCTGCGCGCCACCAAGTTGCAGTCGCGGGCTGCCCGCACCGGCTTCGATTGGCCCGATGCGGTGCCGGTGCTGGACAAGCTGCGCGAGGAGATCGACGAAGTGCAGGCCGAGTTCGAGCTTGCAGCAACCGGTGTGGACAACCGGACCCGGCTGCAGGAAGAACTGGGCGACGTGTTGTTCGTGTGCGCCAATCTTGCCCGCCATGCCAAGGTCGATAGCGGCACCGCCCTGCGCCATGCCAACCACAAGTTCGAGCGCCGCTTCCGCGCCATGGAAGCGCTGGCGGTTGAGCAGGGGGCCACAATGCCGCAGCTGGACCTGCAACAGCAGGAAGCGCTCTGGCAGCGGGTGAAGCAGCAGGAAAAGGACGCAGCCAAGTGAAAACCCTGTCGCTGTTCCTGCTGACTGCGCTGGCCGAGATAGTTGGCTGCTATCTGCCATGGCTGTGGCTGCGGCAGCAGGGCAGCCCGTGGCTGCTGCTGCCGGCTGCGGGCAGCCTTGCCTTGTTTGCATGGCTGCTGACCCTGCACCCGGCCGCCAGCGGGCGTGTGTACGCCGCTTACGGTGGCGTCTATGTGTGCATGGCGTTGCTGTGGCTGTGGCTGGTGGACTCGGTCAAACCCACCCGCTGGGACCTGCTCGGCGGCGGACTCTGCCTGTTGGGCATGGCGGTGATCATGTTCGCCCCACGCAGCAACTGAAGCGCCTATGCTGGCCGCATCCAGCACAGGGTGTAGGCCATGTCAGGTTTCAGCAGCTTCCGTGAGTTCTACCCGTTCTACCTGGGCGAACACAGCAACGTCGTCAGTCGTCGCCTGCACTTCATCGGCAGCTGCGGCGTGCTGCTGTGTGTGGCGATGCTGCTGTGGAGCGGCCAGCTGCGTTGGCTGTGGTTCGCGCTGCTGTGTGGTTATGGATTCGCTTGGGTAGGGCACTTTTTCTTTGAAAAGAACCGACCGGCGACCTTCCGCCACCCCTTCTATTCATTTGCCGGTGACTGGGTGATGTTCGTCGACATCCTGCGCGGGCGGGTGCGGCTTTAGGCGCATCGGGCGCTTTCCGGGGCTGTGGCTATACTCGCCCCATCTATCGGCACAAGGAGTGGGGAAATGGGCAGCGGAGCAGGGTTGTTGGCGTTGGTGGTATTGGTGGCCGGCATCATCGTGCTGTTCAAGACGGTGCGGATGGTGCCGCAGGGCTACGAGTGGACGGTGGAGCGCTTCGGCAAGTACACCCACACGATGACGCCCGGCCTGCACTTCCTGGTCCCGATCGTCTACGGCGTCGGCCGCAAGGTGAACATGATGGAGCAGGTGCTGGAAGTACCCAGTCAGGATGTCATCACCAGGGACAATGCGGTGGTGCGGGTAGATGGCGTGGTGTTCTTCCAGGTGCTGGACGCGGCCAAGGCCGCCTACGAAGTCGCCAACCTGGAAGTGGCGATGATCGCCCTGGTGCAGACCAATATCCGCACCGTGATCGGCTCGATGGACCTGGACGAGTCACTGAGCCAGCGCGAGACCATCAACGCCAAGCTGCTCAACGTGGTCGACCATGCCACTAATCCGTGGGGCGTCAAGGTCACCCGAATCGAGATCAAGGACATCCAGCCGCCGGCCAACCTGGTGCAGTCGATGCAACAGCAGAAGATGGCCGAGCAGAACAAGCGTGCCGCCATTCTGGAGTCCGAAGGTATCCGCCAATCGGAGATCCTGCGTGCCGAAGGCCAGAAGCAATCCGCCGTGCTGGAGGCAGAAGGTCGCAGAGAAGCCGCCTTCCGCGATGCGGAGGCACGCGAGCGCCTGGCCGAGGCCGAAGCAAAGGCGACGGCGATGGTGTCCGACGCCATCGCCAACGGCAGCGTGCAGGCGATCAATTACTTCATCGCGCAGAAGTATGTGGAGGCCTTCAGTGAACTGGCCAACTCGCCGAACCAGAAGCTGGTGTTGATGCCGATGGAGGCTACCGGTGTGATCAGTTCCATCGCCGGTATCTCGGAACTGGCCAAGGAAGCATTCTCCAAGCAGGCTGAAGCCAAGCAGCCTGCTCGCGGCAACCCGCCGCCGTTGGGGCGCTGAGTCATGCGCTGGGAAGTGGTGGCGTGGGCGGCGCTGGCAGTGGTCCTGTTCGCCGCCGAGGCGTTGGCGCCGGGTGCCTTCATGTTGTGGATGGGGATTGCCGCGGCGGCAGTGTTCCTGACCGTCTGGGCAATCGACGGCATGAGCGTGTTGCTGCAGGTGATCCTGTTCGTGGTCCTGAGCTTTGTCTCAATCCAGGTCTATCGCACCTGGTTCCGGCAACGTGCGCGGGCCAGCGACCAGCCGCTGCTCAATCGCCGCGCCGAGCAGCTGATCGGGCGCGTGGTGACGCTGGAACAGGCGATCAGCGCAGGCGTCGGCCGGGCCAAGGTGGACGATGCGTTCTGGGTGGTGGCTGGCCCGGATCTGCCGCAGGGCAGCGCCGTTCGCGTGGTTGCCGTGGACGGCATGACGCTGAAGGTGCAGGCGGTCTGAATAGCGCTGCGGTACCGCCGTTGTGGCAGTGCCGCAGGTTTTAAAAGTAACCATCTGGGATAATGGCGGTCCCCTTAGTGTGGAACGGCCATGACCCTGAAAACCCTGCTCAACGAAACCCACCGCTCACTCGGCGCCAAGATGGTCGACTTCGGCGGTTGGGACATGCCGATCCATTACGGCTCGCAGATCGACGAGCACAACCTGGTCCGCAACGCCGCCGGCATGTTCGACGTCAGCCACATGACCGTGGTCGACCTGAAAGGCGCGCGTACCCGCGAATTCCTGCGCCAGCTGCTGGCCAACTCCATCGACAAGGTCAAGGTCAGCGGCAAGGCGCTGTACTCGTGCATGCTCAATGCACAGGGCGGGGTGATCGACGATCTGATCGTCTACTTCCTGGCCGAAGACCTGTTCCGCATGGTGGTCAATGCTTCCACCCGCGAGAAGGACCTGGCCTGGATCCGCCAGCAGGCCGAAGCTTTCGGTGTCGAAGTGGTCGAGCGCGAAGACCTGGCCATCATCGCCGTGCAGGGGCCGCAGGCGCGTGCACTGGTTGCTGGCTTGGTGGCGGAAACCGATCGTGCCGCACTGGATAAGCTCGGCCGCTTCGCCGCGCGGGAAGTCAGCTCCGTCGATGGCGCTGCACTGTTCGTTGCACGCACCGGTTACACCGGCGAAGACGGTTACGAAGTGCTGCTGCCGCAGGACTCGGTGGTGGCGTTCTGGAACGCACTGCTGGCTGCTGGCGTGAAGCCGGCCGGCCTGGGCGCGCGTGACACGCTGCGCCTGGAAGCGGGCATGAATCTTTACGGCCAGGACATGGACGAAGCCATCACCCCGTACGAAGCGGCGCTGGCCTGGACCGTGGCGCTGGATGATCTGGCCGATGGCACGCCGCGCGCCTTCATTGGTCGCCCCGTGCTGGAAGCGCAGAAAGCTGCTGGCAACGCGCGGCAGATGATCGGCCTGGTGATGGACGAGAAGGGTGTACTGCGCCACGGCCAGAAAGTACTCACCGCCAATGGCGAAGGCGAGATCCTGTCCGGCACGTTCTCGCCAACACTGGGCAAGGCGATCGCCTTCGCCCGCGTGCCAGCCGGTGCGCCGGGTGATGTGCGGGTGGACATCCGCGGCAAGGAAGTGCCGGTGCGCATCGTCAAGTTCCCGTTCGTGCGTGACGGCCAGCCGCAGGCCGGCATCAATCTTTGACTGTAGGACCGGGCCGGAGGCGACCTTGCTTCCGGTTCGTTAAACTAGCGCTTCTTCCCGACCACCGTTTTTCCGGAGTAGTTCCATGAGCGAGATCCCTGGCGACCTCAAGTTCCTCAAGTCCCACGAATGGGCCCGTGTCGAAGGCAACGGCCGCGTCACCGTAGGTATTTCCGATCACGCCCAAGGCCTGTTGGGTGACCTGGTCTACGTCGAACTGCCGGCTGTCGGTGACAGCGTGCAGGCTGGCGTTGGCGCTGCGGTGGTCGAGTCGGTGAAGGCTGCCTCCGACGTCTACAGCCCGGTGTCCGGCACCGTTGTCGAAGTCAACGAAGCGGTGACCGACAAGCCGGAAACCATCAACGAAGATGCTTACGGCGACGGCTGGCTGTACGTGGTCGAGCTGTCCGATCCGGAGCAGTTGAACGACCTGCTCGGCCCGGACGACTACGCCGAGATGTTGGAGAACGAGGACCACTGAGTCCTGTCGTGATCCGGAAAGCGGCCGCTGTCAGCGGCCGTTTTTTTTTACGCCGATGTCAGCATCACGTGATGACCGCTGGTGATGAGTGCCGGACGATTGCATGTCGAAGTGGATGCAGATCGACGCCAAGTCGTTCCGATCGCTGTCGTCGAAGGCTGCGAAATCGTTCAAAAAGTTTGCGCAAAATGATCCGCTGCACCGGCAAAGCGTTGCCTTCGGCGAACTTTTTTTCGGGTGCGGGAAACGGTCCTTGGTGGCCGTTGGTCGCATGCCTTGAGATGCACTTGAAGTAGGGCGCGCACAGGCGCGTGTTGCTGGTGCTGAAAAGAATAGTGCGCTTTTACCGATGTTTTCTTGCTTTGAGTTTTTTTTGGAGGGTGTTGTTGCGCTGTCGGAGGGTGTGCGCAGCGAGCGGCAATGGTCGGCGACCGGGCGCGGAAGGCTGAAGGCTTCCGAAAAATATTTTGCAAAGATAGTTGACAGTAAAAAAAACCGTGATTAGGTTTCGCCCAGCAGACCTTTCCTGCGGAAGCGAGTGAGCCGGATCAACATTCAGACGCGAAGCACAACTTGGACGTCCGCCAGGATTCTCTCGATGGTGGAGCAGGACTCGCTTCCTTCCGCGAAACACCCCCCTGATTTCTATCTGGCACCTGCAGCGGGACCCGTTGCGGGTGTTTCTGTATCCGTAACGACGCGCTAGACGCGTCGTCGGTCCTCCGCCGAACACCGCGGATTTGCTTCAACTGGGCATTTCAATTCCATAGATCACTGACGAGGAACAAACCATGGCTACGAAGAAAGCTGCTAAAAAGCCGGCCGCCAAGAAGGCGGTAAAGAAAGTCGCCAAGAAGGCTGCCGTGAAGAAGGTTGCCAAGAAGGCAACCGCCAAGAAGGCAGTGAAGAAGGTTGCAAAGAAGGCTGTTGCCAAGAAGACCGTGAAGAAGGCAGCTGCCAAGAAGACCGTGAAGAAGGCAGCCGCCAAGAAGACCGTCAAGAAGGCAGCCGCCAAGAAGACCGTCAAGAAGGCCGTAAAGAAGGTTGCCAAGAAGGCAACTGCCAAGAAGGCCGTCAAGAAGGTAGCCAAGAAGGCCGTAAAGAAGGTTGCCAAGAAGGCAACTGCCAAGAAAGCCGTCAAGAAAGTAGCTAAGAAGGCCGTCAAGAAGGTTGCCAAGAAGGCAGCTGCCAAGAAGGTCGTAAAGAAGACTGCAAAGAAGGTTGCCGCCAAGAAGCCGGCCGCCAAGAAGGTTGCTGCGAAGAAGAAGCCGGCCGCTCGCAAGAAGAAGGCCGCTCCGGTAGCGCTGCCGGCTACCCCGGCGCCGCTGATCTGATCCAGCTCCACTAGCAATACCTGAAACTCCTTCCCCGACTGCCCAGCGGGGAGGGAGTTTTTTTATGGGCGGATTGAAGTGGCCCGTGCCGAGCAGGCCAACCGCTTCGGTAGTGCCGAGCCATGCTCGGCAGCAGCCTGCCGGTGGAACCGCGCACGCCGCGGAGCTGGTCAATTCCAGCGCACCGGAGATGAGGTCTGGTTTGTGGGAGCGGCGTAAGCCGCGAAGCCAGCGATGCATCCGCCTGGGCGATGCCTGCGCGTCGATGGGAGATTTGGGCTCTACGGTGTTGGTTCGATGCAATCCGGCTGCCCGGGTTGTTCCGAGGTTGTCGACTTCGCGGCTTACGCAGCTCCTACATGGTGGCTGCGCTCGTGCGGGTAGAGCCTTACCGAGCATGTCTCGGCACTACCGGAGCTATGGGCTTCGTCGACAAGTCGACCGATGCCTGCAAACCGAGCCCTCCCTTTGCCGCAGGCAAGGGGAGGGTTGGGAGGGGTGCTTCTGGTTTGCGGGTGAAGCCTCTGCCGAGCATGGCTCGGTACTACCGGTGGCACCGGTTTTTGTAGGAGCGGCGTCAGCCGCGAAGCTGATGATGCATCCGATCTACCGGACTCTGGTTTCTACGCTATCGACCAAAGAGAAAGGCGGCCAGCGGCCGCCTTTCTCGTACTGCTGGAAACCACCAGGCAACTCAGCGTGGCGAAGCCACCGCGCGATCCGAGGATGCGCCTTTCTTGCCGCTGCGTGCCGGAGCCGCATCTTCGGCCATCAGGTTGTCGCTGCCGAAGTCGGTGTCCACATCCAGCCAGCGCTGTGCAGGCAGGCCGATCGCGCGATCGAGGATGGTCGGCATCATGCCGCTGGGCAGGGTGCTCTCACCGTTCCACATGATGGCGATGCCAAGGTCACGTTCCGGCAGCAGCGCGACCAGGCCGCGATAGCCCTGCACCGCGCCGGCATGGAAGACAACCTGGTGGCCGGAGTAATCGAACACGCGCCAACCCAGCGCATAGCCCGCCGAGTCCAGACGCTGATGGCGCCAGCCCGAGCGCATTTCGCCTGGCGTGTTCACCAACGGTGCGTGCAGCGTTGCCAGCAAGGGCGCCGGCAATACATCCGGACGATGGCCGGTGTGGGCCAACAGCCACTGCGCCATGTCACTGGCACTGGCATTGACGCCGGCGGCGGGTGCAACGCGGTAATAGGTAGGCTTGGGCGTCAACGACACCCAGCCATTGCGGCTGCGCACGTGCGGGCGCGCCCAGCGCGGACTGGCCTGGATGCCGGCCAGGCCGAGGCTGGCATCGTTCATGCCCAGCGGCTTGAGGATGCGCTTTTCAACGGCTTGTTCGTAGAAGCTGCCCGAGGCCGCAAACACCACATCGCCAACCAGGCTGAAGGCGACGTTCTGGTAGGAGTAGCAATCGCCGGGCGCGCACTTGAGCGGCGCGGTGGCCAGCTTCTGGGTAAGCGAGTAGTAATCTGCATTGGCCTCGACATCGCGGTCATAGGCATTGCTGGTCAGGCCGACGCGTTGGCTCAACACATCGGCCACCGTCAGCTTGTCGGTTGCTTCGGGTGTAGCCAAACGGAAGCCGGGCACGTAGTCGGTGACCTTGCTGTCCCAGCGCAGGGTGCCGTCGTTGACCAGCAGGCCGGCCATGGTGCCGGCAAAGGCCTTGGACAGCGATGCCAGGCGGAATACGGTATGTGCGTCTACTTCCTGCGGGTTGCTGATATCGGTGACGCCGTAACCACGTGCCGACAGCACACGCCCGTTCTGGACGATGGCCATGGCCATGCCGGGGACGCGGTTGCCGTAGGTCAGCTGCTCGGCCAGTGATTCGATGGACGCGACATTGAAGTCGGCCGGCAGCGGTTGTATCTGATCCGGGCGCAGTGCGGTGCGATACGGCATCGGCTGCGTCGGCGATTGAGTGGGCGCGTTCTCCAGGTTCACCGGCAACACGCTTGTCGCGGGCGCGACGGCTGGCGAGCCGTTGTGAGTGGGAGTCTGCGCGGTAGACGACAATGCGAAGGGCATCAACACCCCCAGCAATCCCGATGCCACCGGACGAATGTGCCGGCGCTTGCTCTGGTCTTTCATCGTGATCGGTGCCTGTAAGCTACTGCTGTCGGCGATTCTAGCGCCGCTTTTCATCAATGCACAAACGGGGAGAGAATGAATGGGCATCGCGTTGATATTGCTGATCTTTCTTGTGGTGGTTGTCGCAGTTGTGGCAGCAGGCGTAGGCATCTACAACGGCTTGGTCCGGGCCCGTAACGGCTACAAGAACGCTTTTGCGCAGATCGACGTGCAGCTGCAGCGCCGTTTTGACCTGATTCCCAACCTGGTGGAGACCGCCAAGGCCTATATGGGCCATGAGCGGCAGACCCTGGAAGCGGTGATCGCAGCGCGTAGTGCCGCGCAGTCAGGTTTGGCGGCGGCCAAGGCCGATCCGGGTGATGCGGCGGCAATGGCGCAGCTGGCGGCCTCGCAGGGTCAGTTGAATGGTGTGCTGGGGCGCTTGATGGCGGTGGCTGAGGCCTATCCGGAACTGAAAGCCAACCAGAACATGATGCAGCTCAGCGAAGAACTCTCCAGCACCGAGAACAAGGTCGCCTTCGCGCGTCAGGCCTACAACGACGCGGTGATGGGCTATAACAACCGCCGCGAGACCTTCCCGGCCAATGTGTTTGCCGACATGTTCAATTTCGCCACGGCGGCGCTGTTGGACATTCCCCAGGAGAAGCGCGAGCAGGTGCGCGAAGCGCCCAAGGTGCAGTTCTGAGCCTGACGCAGGCGTAGCAGGGGCGCGGGATGAACTTCTTCGAACACCAGGCGCAGGCGCGGCGCAACTCCGGGCGGCTGGTGCTGTTGTTTGCGTTGGCGGTGCTGGCCATCGTGCTGATGGTCGATGTGCTGGTGTGGTTCGGCACTGGCAGCGCGCGTGGCGTGCTGTGGAGCAGCGTGCTGACCGTGGCGGTGATCGGCTTCGCCTCGCTGTACCGGATCCGTTCGTTGAGTGGCGGCGGCGAAGCGGTGGCCGCGCAGATGGGGGGCTCCGAAGTGCCGGCCGATACCCGCGATCCTGCATTGCGGCGGCTGCGCAATGTGGTGGAGGAGATCGCCATTGCTTCAGGCGTGCCGATGCCGCGCCTGTATGTGCTGGAGCAGGAAGCGGGCATCAATGCCTTTGCCGCCGGTTATTCGCCAGCCGATGCGACCATCGCGGTGACCCGCGGTACCTTGCAGCGGCTCAACCGCGATGAGCTGCAGGGCGTGATCGCGCACGAGTTCAGTCACATCCTCAACGGCGACATGCGCCTGAACATCCGCCTGATGGGCGTGTTGTTCGGCATCCTGATGCTCAGCGTGATCGGCAAGCGTGTGTTGCTGCATATGGGCGGCGGCAGCCGCGTGCGCTTCGGTCGCAGTGTCGGGCCGGTGTTTTTGTTGATGCTGATCGGCCTGGCCGGCATCGCCATTGGCAGCATCGGCGTGTTGTTCGGGCGGCTGATCAAGGCGGCGGTATCGCGCCAGCGCGAAATCCTGGCGGACGCTTCTGCGGTGCAGTTCACCCGGCAGACGCAGGGCTTGGCTGGTGCGCTGAAAAAGATCGGCGGTCTGGATGATGGCTCGCATCTGGCCGACCGTGCCGGCGCCGAGGAAGTCAGCCATATGTTGTTTGGCGAAGGCTTGCGGCTGTCCAGCTGGTTCGCGACGCATCCGCCGTTGCTGGAACGCATCCAACGCTTGGAGCCATCATTCCGCGGCGAGCAGCTGCAGCGACTTCGCGGCGACTGGTCCGCTGCGCCGCCCGACGGGCTGGCCGAGGATCGCGTGCTGGGCCTGGCGGGGCGCGATGCAGCGAGTGTGGATGCGTTGCTGCCGCCGTTGCCGGGAGTGCAGCGGGTGTCTGTTGATCCGGTGATGGTTGCCGCACAGGTGGCGACGCCTGCCGACGACGATTACCAGCAGGCAGTGCGTCTGGCCGGCAGTCTGCCGCCGCCGTTGCGCGCATTGGCTGGCGATCGTGGCGCGGCGCAGCCGCTGTTGCTGGCGATGTTGCTGGACGTGGATGCCGCGGTCGCCGCCCGCCAGCGTGAAGCGGTGAGTGCGCAACTGGGCGAGGCAATGGCCGACAGCGTACTGAGCATCGTGGCAGGCCCGTTGCGCGAGCTGCACGCCGCGCTGCGGCTGCCATTGGCGGCCTTGGCCTTCCCGACCCTGCGCAGCTTGCCGCGCCCGCAGTTGACGGCTTTCATGCGCTGCATTGATGCCGTGACCCATGCCGATGGGCGCATATCCCTGTTCGAGTACTGCCTGTCGCGCTTGTTGCTGGTGCAGGTGCAGGCAGCCCTGGATCCATCGCGTCACCTGCATTTTGGCCGCCGAAAGGCCACCGGTGTGCAGCGCGAGTTCGCCATCCTGTTGTCGGTGGTGGCGCGCGCCGGCAACCCCGGTGACGAAGCGGGCGCGCGTCGCGCCTACTTGGCTGGCCTGCAGCGCATCCTGCCGCAGGATCATCTGCCGTACGCGCCGCCGGCGAACGGCGTGCTGGCGTTGGACGCGGTATGGGCGCCGCTGGATTCGATGGACCCGCTGGCCAAGCAGCTGCTGGTGGAGGCGGTGACCGCAACGGTGAGCCACAACCAGCGCATCAACATCGCCGAGGCCGAGTTGCTGCGGACCATCTGCGCCACCTTGCATTGCCCCCTGCCAGCGATGCTGCAGGTAGCGTGAGCAGCTTGTCTGCCTCCCTTGGCGGCTTGTCTCCCTCCCTTTCGCCAAAGGCGAAGGGGAGGGCCGGGGAGGGGTGTGCTTTCTGCCTCTGCTTGCTTCTCCCTGACAACAACCACTGGGCATCACCCCAGCATCAACCCCGCCGCCCGCTCCGCAATCATGATGGTCGGCGCATTGGTATTGCCGCTCACCAATGTCGGCATCACCGAGGCATCGATCACCCGCAACCCGTCGATACCACGTACCCGCAGCTGCGGATCGACCACGGCTGCATCATCGCTGCCCATGCGGCAGGTGCCGATCGGGTGGTAGATGGTCTCGGCCTTGGCGCGGATGAAGGCTTCCAGCCCGGCGTCGTCCAGGTGCTCATCTGCGGGGAGCAGCGCTGACTTCCGCCACGGTGCAAACGCCGGCTGCTGCAGGATGTCGCGGCTCAGTCGCACGGCCTCGATCATCATCTTCAGATCGAAGCCCTCGGCATCGCTGAGGTAGTTGGCCTGGATGCGCGCGGGTACGGCCGGGTCGGCACTGGCCAGGCTGATGCGGCCGCGGCTGCGCGGATGCAGGTAGCAGGCGTGCAAGGTGTAGCCGTCGCCGGGCAGGCGATTGCGGCCGTGGTTGTCCAGCATGGCCGGCACGAAATGGAACTGGATGTCGGCGCGTTCGTCCGGGGCGAAACGCGAGCGCACGAAGCCACCGGCTTCGGCCACATTGCTGGTGCCCGCGCCCCGATGGCCGCGCAGGAAGTAGTTCAGCCCGATCATGATCTCGCTGGCGCGGTCGTAGCTGACGCCGGGCACGCTGCGGTACAGCGTGCAGATATCCAGATGGTCCTGCAGGTTGGCACCGATGCTGGGTTGGTCGAGCTGAACCTCGATGCCCTGCGCACGCAGCGCATCGGCCGGGCCGATGCCGGACAGCATCAGCAGCTGCGGAGAGTTGATCGCACCGGCGCTGAGCAGCACTTCGGCGGCCGCTCGGTACTGCTGGCGCTGGCCGCCCACGCGCAGGTGCACGCCGGTAACGCGACCAGTGTCGATCTGCAGCCGTTCCACCAGCGCGCCGGTGATCACCTGCAGATTGGCGCGCGAGCGCACTGGGGTGAGATAGGCGGCGGCTGAGGAGCAACGAGCGCCGTTCTTCTGCGTTACCTGATAGAGACCCACGCCTTCGTGCTGGACGCCGTTGAAATCTGCGTTATGTGCGTGCCCAGCCTGCTGCCCGGCTTCGATGAAGGCGCGGCTGAGTGGATTGACATGGCGCAGGTCGGCCACTTGCAGCGGACCGTCGGCACCGTGCAGCGCATCGGCGCCGCGTGCGTTGCCCTCGCTGTGACGGAACCACGGCAGCACGCTGTCCCAGTTCCAGGCGCTGGCGCCGGCCTGCGCCCAACGATCGTAATCACCGGCCACGCCGCGCACGTAGCACATGGCATTGATCGAGCTGGAGCCGCCCAGTACCTTGCCGCGCGGCCACCACAGGCGGCGGTTGCCCAGCGCAGGTTCGGGCTCGGTGTCGTAGCTCCAGTTGACGCGGCGGTTGCTCACCAGTCGCGCGATACCCGCCGGCATATGGATGAAAGGGTGCCAGTCGCGTGGCCCGGCTTCGATCAGCAGTACCCGTAGCTGCGGGTCGGCACTGAGCCGGTTGGCCAGCACGCAGCCGGCCGAACCGGCACCGACGATGATGTAGTCGAATTCCTTCACAGCTTCGCTCACACGCTTCTCCCTCCCGAGTCACTCAGGATAGAACGGCGCGTTGTGCCGGAGTAAGCCCTGCCGCACTGGCGATGTTGCAGTGCATTAGATAACGTACGCGCTCTGCCGAGTCCCACCGGAGTTGCCCGATGCCGCCGTCCTCTCGCCACCCGCTGCGCCGGGGTGCCGCATGACCGTTTCGCGCGAACCCGGTGCAATGCATCGACTATTGCTGGCGCTGCGCGGCTCACCGCCGCTGTGGTGGTCGTTCCTGTACTTCTTCTGCCTGCTCAGCGGCTACTACGTGCTGCGCCCGGTGCGTGAGGCGATGGCGGCGTCGGCGGACATGGAGGCCTTGTTCCCGACGGGCCTGATTGCCTGGTTCGCCGGCCATGGCATGCCGCTGAAGGACTTCACCCTGCAGTTCCTGTTCTCCTGCGTGTTCCTGATCATGCTGGTGCTGCAGCCGCTGTATGGCTGGCTGGTCAGCCGCTATCCGCGCCGGGTGTTCCTGCCGCTGGTGTATGGCTTCTTCATCTTCACCCTGTTCGTGTTCTACGCGATGTTCAGCGCCAACATCCCGGGTCGTGGCATGGCGTTCTTCTTCTGGATCACCGTCTTCAATCTGTTTGCGGTGGCGGTGTTCTGGAGCTTCATGGCCGACGTGTTCTCCAACGTGCAGGCGCGCGCGTTCTACGGGTATATCGGCGCAGCGGGTACGGTGGGTGCGTTCCTCGGGCCGATCATCACCAGCTCGCTGGTGCAGCGCGTTGGCATCGCCAACCTGATGCTGGTCTCGGCCGGGTTCCTGTCGATCTGCCTGTTCTGCATCTGGAAGTTGCGCCCCTGGGCGGTGCAGCGCGAACGCGAACAGCAATTGGCCGATGGCGAGCAGCCGATGGGCGGCAGCGTGTTTGACGGGCTGAAGCTGATCGCACGGGAGCCACTGCTGCGCTGGCTGGCCCTGATGGTGGTCTTCGGGGTGGGCGTTGGCACCATGCTGTACAACGAGCAGGCCTCGATCGTACGGCGCATGATCACCGATCCGGCGGCCAGTACAGCGTTCTATTCGCGCATCGACCTGGCGGTGAATGCCTTGACCCTGATCATCCAGCTGGGCCTGACCCGCTGGTTGCTGTCACGTTATGGCGTGGCGCCGGCGCTGTTGATTCCGGGTTTCGCGATCATCGTCGGCTTCTCGATCGCGGCAGCCTCACCGTTACCGGTGATGGTGGCGGTGATCCAGGTGCTGACCCGCGCCAGTGAGTTCTCGCTGGGCAAGCCAGCGCGCGAAACGATCTATACGCGGGTGGACCGGCAATGGCGTTACAAGGCCGGTGCGGCCATCGACACCGTGGTTTACCGCGGCGCCGACCTGACCTTTGCCTGGGTGCACAAGGGCTTGTCCCTGTTTGGTTCGCAGGCGGTGTTCGTCGGCGGTGCCGCGGTGGCGGTGTTCATGACGCTGTCGGCGCTGGGCGTCTTGCGCGAAGAGAAGAAGCTGCCGCAGGATCGCTGAGTGATTCCCCCGCGGCGGGTTGCCGCTGTGCTGCGAGGATGAGATGGCAATGAGCGTATTGGGCATGAGTGCGATGGCGGTGACACTGCTGGTGGCGGTGTTGCATGTGTACTTTCTGGTGCTGGAGATGTTCCTGTGGACCAAGCCGCAGGGCTTGAAGACCTTCCGCAACACGCCGGAGAAGGCGCAGGCCACGCGCGTGCTGGCGGCGAACCAGGGGCTGTACAACGGTTTTCTGGCGGCAGGCATCATCGCCGGGCTGGTGCTGGCGCAGCCGGTGCTGGTGACGTTCTCGCTGGTCTGCGTGGTGGTGGCCGGTGCCTACGGCGCCTACAGCGTCAGCCCGCGCATCTTCTACGTGCAGGCTGTACCGGCCATCGTGGCGCTGCTGCTACGCGCACTGTAGTGCCGAGCCATGCTCGGCAAGGGCTGTACCGATAGATCCAATGTAGTGCCGAGCCATGCTCGGCAGGGGCATTGCCCGTAG
>NZ_JBRREF010000095.1:0-16856 GCF_056760135.1 Stenotrophomonas sp. STEN023
CCAACCCACCCCCACGCCGCCCCCCCGGAGGGGCCCACCCATGCTGGGAATGGGGGTCCCCCCCAACCCGCCAGCTTGCCGGCGCGCCGCCCGCCGCGAAGCCGACACATTGGGAACCAGCAATTGGTCTGTGATCTGGCGAACCACCAGCTTCGCGGCTGACGCCGCTCCCACAAGCTGACGGGTTGCGAGGAACGCCCTTGCCGAGCATGGCTCGGCACTACCTGGGGCCCTGCATGCTGCTGGGTTGCGGGGAAGGCCCTTGCCGAGTATTGCTCGGCACTACCGTGGATTACTTACATCGTGTTGGTTCCCTGCCGGCGGGCGCTTGGCCCATGATTGGCCTACATTCACCCTGTCCCCGATTGGAAGGAGAGTTGCTGATGGCCCGCAAGACCGTGTTGCTGTCCGCCGTGCTTTGCGCCCTTGCCCCGCTGGCGCAGGCCCAGGATGCCGCGCAGCGTCCGGAGGTGGCAGCTGCCGCCACTCGCCTGCAGCAACAGGTGGTGGATTGGCGCCGCGACTTCCACGCCCATCCGGAGCTCTCCAACCGCGAAGAGCGTACCGCCGCCAAGGTCGCCGAGCGCCTGCGTGCGATGGGCCTTAGCCCGAAGACCGGCGTGGCCGTGCACGGTGTGGTTGCCATCATCAAGGGCGGGCTGCCAGGTCCGAAGATCGCCCTGCGTGCCGACATGGATGCCTTGCCGGTCACCGAGCAGACCGGCCTGCCGTTCGCCTCCAAGGCCACCGCCGAGTACCGCGGCGAGCAGGTCGGGGTGATGCATGCCTGCGGCCATGATGCGCACACCGCAACGCTGCTGGGCGTTGCCGACGCCTTGGTCGCCATGCGCGACAAGCTGCCCGGTGAAGTGATGCTGATCTTCCAGCCCGCCGAAGAAGGTGCGCCGCCGCCGGAGCAGGGCGGAGCCGACCTGATGCTGAAGGAAGGCCTGTTCAAGGACTTCAAGCCGGAGGCGGTATTCGGCCTGCATGTGTTCTCCAGCGTGCAGGCGGGCCAGATCGCCGTGCGTGGAGGTCCGCTGATGGCAGCTTCCGATCGCTTCGGCATCACCGTCAATGGCCGCCAGACGCATGGCTCTGCACCGTGGAACGGGGTTGACCCGATTGTCGCGGCCTCCGATCTGATCGGTACCGCGCAGACCATCGTCAGCCGCCGCGTCAATCTGTCCAAGCAGCCGGCGGTGGTCACCTTCGGCGCGATCAAGGGTGGCATCCGCTACAACATCATCCCCGACTCGGTGGAAATGGTCGGCACCATCCGCACCTTCGATCCGGTCATGCGCCAGCAGATCTTCGCCGACCTGCGCAGCGTCGCCGAGCACACCGCCGCCGCCCACGGTGCAACCGCCGTCACCGACATCTACGAGAAGGACGGCAACCCGGCTACGGTCAATGATCCAGCCCTGACCGCGCGCATGCTGCCCAGCCTGCAGGCGGTGGTGGGCAAGGCCAACGTCTATGAGCCGCCACTGCAGATGGGCTCGGAGGACTTCTCGTTGTATGCACAGCAGGTGCCATCGATGTTCTTCTTCGTCGGCTCCACCGGTGCCGGTATCGATCCGGCCACCGCGCCCAGCAATCATTCGCCCAAGTTCCTGCTCGACGAGCAGGCGTTGGATGTAGGTCTGCGCGCGCTGTTGCAGGTAGCGCTGGATTACCTGCACGGTGACAGGGCAGGCTGAGAAGGGGTACTGTCGGGGGCTTACCTACAAGGACGAAGGAGCCCCATGAGCGTCAGCCTGGCCATGCTGCTGCAGTCGCAGCTCGACCCGCAGTTCACCGCAGAAGCCCTGCTTGCGCAGATGCGCAGCGATTGGCCTGACCTGGACCAATCGCTGCTGCGGTTGGGCGAAGCCCGAGCCGATGGCGACAAGGATGCCGATGCCGGGGATTCGTCGGTGCAGTGCCTGGAGTACGCCGACTACCTGATCGCGCTGATGCCCATTCCGGTGCAGATCGGCGATGACATCGACCAGATCTGCGCGCATAGCCGGCTGTGGCCGGAGGCCACGCCGGCACCGGTGGATTACACCGCGCACACCATCGTCACCGTGATGCGGTTCGGCGATGACGGCCAGGAGGACAGCAACCTCGTCGCCCAGGCCGCACTGCTCAGCCGCGTGCTGGCCTCGGCCGTTGCCTTGTCCGACAGCAACCTGGCGGTGTACTTCGGCAGCGCCAACCATGTGGTGCTGCCGGGCCTGTTCCGCGAGCTGACCCAGGCCACCCTGCCCGAGCCGCTGCCGATTGCCTGGGTGGCGATCAACGTCGGCTCGCGTCCGGATGGTGTGATGACCGGGCATACCCGCGGCATGGACATGCTGGGCTTGATGGACATCGAGATCCCCGAGACCGGGGACACTGCCGAAGGCGTGTTCAGCCGGCTCACCGGCATCGTCGATTACCTGATCGAGAACGGCATGGTCATCAACGATGGCGACACCCTCGGGGCAACCGAGGAGGAACGCATCCGCGTGGTCTACGGCCCCTCGGCGCTGGACCCGGAGCGGGAAGTGATGCAGCTGGTGAGCGAGGAGATCCCGCAGGCCAAACCCAGCAAATCGTGGTGGGCACGGCTGCTGAACTGAAGCCGCGCAGGCTTGGGTTTCATGGCAAAAGAGCGCCCCGGTATAGGCGGCGCTCAAGCTGGCGCAATTAAACTGTGGCAATGAACACTCCCCAAGATTCCAGCCTCGGCCGTGAGGTCGATTACCCCCGCCAGTACGATGCCAGTCTGCTGTTCCCGATCCCGCGCGCTGGCGCCCGTGCCGAGATTGGCCTGGGCAGCGAACTGCCGTTCGTCGGCGAGGACCGCTGGCATATCTACGAGCTGGGTTGGCTGGACGCGCGCGGCAAGCCCTGCGTGGAGACCGCGACCCTGTACGTGCCGGCCACTTCGCCGAACCTGATCGAGTCCAAGTCACTCAAGCTGTACCTGAATTCGCTGAACGGGGCGCGTTTCAACCGTGCCGAGGCGGTACGCGAGCGCATTGCCACCGATCTGTCGGCCTGCGCCGGTGCTGATGTGCGGGTCGAGTTCGGTCTGCCGCCGGTCGTGCAGGCAGCGGGGGAGAGCATCGATCACCTGGATGTCGCCATTGAAAGCTATGGCCCGCCGGACGCTGCCTTGCTGCTGGCCGATACCAGCACGATGGCCAATGAAACCCTGGTTTCGGCGCTGCTCAAGTCCAATTGCCCGGTAACCGGCCAGCCGGACTGGGCCAGTGTCAGCATCCGCTACCAGGGCCCACGCATCGACCGCGAAGGCCTGCTGCGCTACCTGGTCAGTTATCGCGACCATGCCGAGTTCCATGAACAGTGCGTGGAGCGGATCTTCCTGGAGCTGAGCCAGCGCTGCCAGCCAGCCACGCTGGAGGTGGAGGCACGCTATACGCGCCGCGGTGGCCTGGACATCAACCCGCGCCGGGCCAGTCCGGGTCTGGCCGCCAGCGCCCCGATCCGCGACCTGCGTCAATAAACATTCAGCTGCGTACGCAGGTTTTTACGTCGGCGCGATGAAACCTTAACAGGCCTCATGCAATCGTTGCTCCCGTCAGTCACGGAGGAGCAACCTGGATGAGCAGTACTGAAAAGAAAGCTGATTTTTCCGGTGTCACCGGGACCGTCACCAGCACCGAGCAGGTGGTGGAAAAAGCGGACTTCTCCGGTGTCACGGCAACAGTGACCAGCACGGAAGAGATCGTTGGCGAGCAGCAGTACACGGTGCAGAGTGGTGACAACCTCTCCAAGATCGCCAAGAACCTGCTCGGCGATGGTAATGCGTGGAAGAAAATCTTCGATGCCAACCGTGACGTGCTCGACGATCCGGACAAGATCCGCCCCGGACAGACGTTGAGAATTCCAGCGCGCCAGGGTTGATCCCCGCGCCACTACGTACGCACTTTCAAACCAGATTCGGAGCAATTCATGAAGAAGACTTCGCTTAGCAGTGCCTTGATGATCGCTGTGGTCGGTGCCGTGGCACTGGTTGGCTGCAAGAAGAAAGAGGAAGAGGTCGCGCCACCGCCGCCGGTTGCTGCTGCTCCGGCACCGATGGTTGAGTCCGCACCTGCAGCGCCAGTTCTTGCAGTGACGGCGGTGACCGTTGGCAACGCGGCTGCGGCTGATCTGTCGGTGGCGCCGGTTGCAGTATTGGCTGCCAAGGACAAGATCATTGTTTCGGTAAAGACCAGCGGTACCGCCAGCAATGTGCCGGTTGCTGCCAAGTTGACCTATCAGGATGGCCAGGTGGCTGGTGAGCAGAGCGCCACGCTCAACGCCACCGACGCTGGCACCACCAACATCGAATTCGCCAACAGCAAGCCGTGGCCGGCCGGCAAGTACACCGCCGACGTCACCGTCGATGGCAAGGCCGCCGGTACCCAGCAGCAGTTCGAGGTGAAGTGAGCAAGGCGTAAGCCGGCGAACTCTCTCCCGCCGGTGATACGCATGGGCGCAGCCACCAGGCTGCGCCTTTTTTTTGATCAACCGAAAATGCATCTTGTAGGAGCGGCATCAGCCGCGAAGCAGATACACCATCAGATGCAGGGATTCGAGCAACCTCAGCGTCGCGGCTGACGCCGCTCCCACAGAAAGCACCGCGCCGCTGCGTGGAGCCGCGGTTTGCGCACTGTGTGCACCCGTTCCATGTATGGCGCGGGTGGTTGCAGGTGAGACCACCACTGCCGTGAGCGACATGAGCAAGACGGCACAAGGCCTGCGCGGGCTGGCACAGCAACAGAGCCGCCACTCCCTACCTCTGCGTATGGGTTTGCTTTGCCCGGCCCGGTCGAAAACGCGACAATGTGAGGGTTTCCCCATCCGGCAGCTGGATGGGGTTTGCGCGCCGGCCCACTGGATGGTCGTGCGCCGGCCCATCGCCGCTGCCATTCCACGCACCGCATCCGTCAGCAAGAGAGTTTTTGCCCCCATGTCGAATACGCCGAAGATCATCTACACGCTCACCGACGAAGCTCCGTTCCTGGCCACGCAGTCGCTGCTGCCCATCGTCGATGCCTTTACCGCGACCGCCGGCATTGCCGTCGAAACCCGCGACATCTCGCTGTCCGGGCGCATCCTGTCGCAGTTCCCGGATTTCCTGAAGGACGACCAGAAGATCAGCGATGACCTGGCCGAACTGGGCGAACTGGCCACCAAGCCGGAAGCCAACATCATCAAGCTGCCGAACGTGTCGGCCTCGGTGCCGCAGCTCAAGGCCGCGATCAAGGAACTGCAGGAGCAGGGCTTCATCCTGCCGAACTACCCGGACGCGCCGACCGACGACGTGTCGCGCGACATCCAGGCGCGCTACGACAAGATCAAGGGCAGCGCGGTCAACCCGGTGCTGCGCGAAGGCAACTCCGATCGCCGCGCACCGTTGTCGGTGAAGAACTACGCCCGCAAGCACCCGCACCGCATGGGCGCCTGGTCTGCCGATTCCAAGTCGCACGTCGCGCACATGGATGGCGGTGATTTCTACGGCAGCGAGAAGTCGGCCACCGTCGCCAACGCCGGCAGCCTGAAGATCGAGCTGGTGCAGAACGATGGCAACACCGTCGTGCTGAAGGCCAAGACCGCAGTCAAGGCTGGCGAAATCGTCGATGCCTCGGTGATGAACCGCAAGGCGCTGGCTGCGTTTGTCGATGCACAGATTGCCGATGCCAAGGAGCAGGGCGTGCTGTTCTCGCTGCACCTGAAGGCAACCATGATGAAGGTCTCCGACCCGATCATGTTCGGTGTCGTGGTCGATGAGTTCTACAAGGACGTGCTGAGCAAGCACGCCGCCAGCCTTGCGCAGATTGGTTTTGATTCCAACAACGGCATCGGCGACCTGTACGCGCGCCTGGCGCAGCTGCCGGAAGCCGAACAGGCAGCAATCAAGGCCGACATCGCCGCCGAGTACGCCAAGCGTCCGGCCGTGGCCATGGTCAACTCGGACAAGGGCATCACCAACCTGCACGTGCCGTCGGATGTGATCGTCGACGCCTCGATGCCGGCGATGATCCGTGACTCCGGCAAGATGTGGAATGCCGAAGGCAAGCTGCAGGACACCAAGGCCGTGATTCCGGACCGCTGCTACGCCGGCGTGTACCAGGCCGTTATCGAAGACTGCAAGGCGCACGGCGCGTTCAACCCGGCCACCATGGGCTCGGTGCCGAACGTCGGCCTGATGGCGCAGAAGGCCGAGGAATACGGCTCGCACGACAAGACCTTCCAGATCGCTGCCGATGGCGTGGTCAAGGTCAGCGATGAAGCCGGCAACGTGGTGTTCGAACACGCCGTGGAAGCCGGCGACATCTGGCGCATGTGCCAGACCAAGGACGCGCCGATCCAGGACTGGGTCAAGCTGGCCGTCAGCCGCGCGCGCCTGAGCAACACCCCGGCGCTGTTCTGGCTGGATGCCAAGCGCGCCCACGATGCGCAGGTCATCGCCAAGGTCGAAACCTACCTCAAGGACCACGACACCAACGGCCTGGACATCCGCATCCTGTCGCCGGAAGAAGCTACCGCTGTGTCGCTGGAGCGCATCCGCAAGGGCGAGGACACCATCTCGGTGACCGGCAACGTGCTGCGTGATTACCTCACCGACCTGTTCCCGATCCTGGAGCTGGGCACCAGCGCCAAGATGCTGTCGATCGTGCCGCTGATGGCCGGTGGCGGCCTGTTCGAAACCGGCGCCGGTGGTTCGGCACCGAAGCACGTGCAGCAGTTCGTCGAAGAGGATTACCTGCGCTGGGATTCGCTGGGTGAGTTCCTGGCCCTGGCCGCGTCGCTGGAGCACCTGGGCCAGCGTTACGACAACAAGGGCGCCACCGTGCTCGCCAATGCCCTGGACGCTGCCAACGGCAAGTTCCTGGACAACGACAAGTCGCCCTCGCGCAAGCTGGGTGGCATCGATAACCGCGGCAGCCATTTCTACCTGGCCATGTACTGGGCACAGGCGCTGGCCGAGCAGAACGACGATGCCGCATTGAAGGCGAAGTTCGCACCGCTGGCCGACGTGCTGACCAGCAACGAGCAGAAGATCGTCGATGAGCTGGCTGCGGTGCAGGGCAAGGCCGTCGACATCGGCGGCTACTACCGTCCTGACCTGGCCAAGGCAGGCCCGGCGATGCGTCCGAGCGCCACGCTCAACGCTGCGATCGCCAGCCTCAAGGCTTGATCAAACGTAAGAGCAGTAACGGCGTGTGGTAGCTGCCGTTACACATCGAAAGCCTGCGTCCGCCATGGACGCAGGCTTTCTTGTTTTGGTGTGATGACCGTGTGTAGATGCGACCAAGGTCGAGTAGGGAAAGCTCCACTGAAAAATCGAATTGTGGGTCCAATCACCCTTTCACATGCAGCTTCTGGAATAGCCTCATTCGACACGCAGGGAATCGCATGACGCGGACGCGTCGAAAGGGGAAGAGGGCATGACCAGGGTGCTGGTAGTGGGCTCGGACACCCGTGAGGAGCAGACGCTTCTCGGGCGATTGAGGGAAATTGCAGGGTTGCCACCGGAAGGCCTGCAGCGTTGTGTGGATCTGGACCAGTGCGATCTGCTGCTGGTGCGCGATACCCCGGCGCTGCGCAGTGCCGCCCAGCACATGGCCAGCAAGCGGCCGGCGATGCGGCTATGGCTGCACGATGATGCTGGTGCCGTACACGATGGCCGCGGTGCCGATACGCCGCATCTGGACCGTGCAGAGATTCAACGCGCGCTGGCGCCCGCACCAAGCGTGGCTGCCGATACCAGCACGGATGGCCTGTACCTGGCCAGCGGGGCCAAACAAGTCACCCGCCTGCTGCGGCGGCGCCTGCAGGAAAAGCAGGGCCGCGCGATCCTCTCGCTGCAAGGCCAGCCACAACTGCTGATCGATTTCGAGCACGACCAGATGGTGCCGCTTTACCTGCACCCGGCTGACGGTCCAACGCTGGCGCAGCAACTGGGTGATGTGTTCGAGCTGCTGGCCTTGCAGGAAGTGTCGCAGGTGCGCTTTGACGCAATGGCCGAAAAGCTGTCGCGGCAGCCATTACGGCCACTGCTCTGGCAGATGGCGCAGTTCGGCGATAACTGGACCGATTTCGACCGGCGGCTGCAACAGCACGCGCAGGTGAGTTTGCTGCGCTGGCCGGATTTCCGTGTGCTGGCGCATCAACACGATGGTTTCCGGCTGTGCTCGCTGCTGCTGAAGAAGCCCTGCAGTCTGGCCGAGTGTACGCGGTTGCTGGATGTGGATATCAGCGCAGCCCGCGCCTTCATGCGCTCGGCCTACCTGTGTGGTTACGCTGAAGTGCGCGTGCCGGAGATTGCCGCAGCGCCACCAGCTGCGCCTGCCAGGAACAGCGCCAGCGCCTTGCTGGCGCGGATGTGGCGCAGTGTGCGCCAACGCACGGGAACCCATGCATGATCGAACACAAGGTAGTGATTCTGGGGGCCATGGGGGCCGGCAAGTCGACCTTGGTGCGCGCGGTTGCCGGCGGCACCGTCATTGATACGGATGTGATCAACACCGATACCAGCTCATCCAAGCTGGCGACGACGGTGGCAATGGATTATGCCGACGTCAACCTGCCCAACGGAGATCGCCTGCGCCTGTATGGCACGCCGGGGCAGGAGCGCTTCTCCTTCATCTGGCCGGTGCTGCTGCAGGGCGCGCGTGGGGTGGTGATCCTGGCCGACGCGTCCAGTCCGGATGTGGCGCAGGAGATGGAGCGCTACTTGTTGGCGCTGCGTCAACACGCGGGTACGGTGCCGGCGGTGATCGGTGTTTCAAAGTTCGATCTGATGCCGGACGTGGATCTGGATGCCTGCCTGTTGCAGGCGCAGAAGACCGCCGGCCGGCCGCTGCCGCTGGTGCCGTTCGATGCGCGCTCGGAGCATGCGGTGATGATGTTGATGGACGTCCTGATGAGCGAAGTCGAGGCTGCGGCCTTGGTGGGTGACCATGTCTGAGGCGAAAGGAATGGCGCTGTTGGAGGATTGGGAGATCAAGGCGATCGATGTCCGGCTGCAGGAGTTCGCCGATTCGGTGGATGGCGTGCGCGCCGCGGTGGTTGCCAGCGTCGATGGCTTCGTCCTGGCCCAGGTAGCAACGCAGTCATCCAGCGGCGAGCGCCTGGCGGCGATGACCAGTGCCATGTTGGCCTTGGCTTCGGCAGTGGGGCGCGAACTGGCGTTGGGCACGTTGGACGTGCTGATGCTGGAGGCCAGCGAGGGCAAGGTGTTGATGCAGTCCATCCCGTTGCCGCGCGGCTCGTTGCTGTTGATGGCCGCCTGCGGCCAGCGCAGTGTGATCGGGCATGTGCTGTGGAGCGCACGCGAGTGTGGACGCAAGATCCAGGCGGAGTTGTCTGCGGAGTGATGGCGCTGCAGGAGCTCTGGAGCCAAAGCCAAAGCCAAAGCCAAAGCACCCCTCCCCAGCCCTCCCCTGCGCCATGCGCAAGGGAGGGGGCAAAGCGGGCGCTTGCGCGCAGCCTGCAGAAGGCGGCGATCCGCTCCCTCCCTTTTGCGTAGCAAAGGGGAGGGTTGGGGAGGGGTGCCTTTGGCGCGAAACTCACCATCCAGGATTGGCGCAAAGCCCATAATCCGGAACCAACCCAACGCTCACGCCTGTCCCCAACCGCAGCCAGTGGCGTATGGTCAGTGCAACTCCCCGGTGTTCTCCCGCATGCGATCGCCCCGTACCTGCATTGACCCAGCACTTCGGCAACCTCAGGTCACGCGGTCATGACCGGGTCGGCTACAGACAACCTGGCGGTCCGGATCGCCAGCTGCATCGAACAGGGCTTCGAGGATTACCATCGCGACTTCGCTCTGATCAGCCAGCGCGCCCGCGAGCGCTTCCAGAGCCGCGATTGGGCCGCTGCCAAGGCTGATGCAATCGTGCGTATCGAACTGTACGACGTCAGCGTGGCGCAGTGCCGCGCGCAGCTCGACCAACTGCTGCCTGCCGCAACGGACGCCAAGCCACTGTGGCAGCAGATCAAGCGCGATTTCGCCGCACTGATCGAGGGTCGCATCGACGGCGAGCTCTACAAGACCTTCTACAACACCCTGACCCGCCGCTTGTTCGCTACCCACGGGGTGGATGACAGCATCGAGTTCATGGCACTGGATATCGAACCCTCAGACGCCATCACCCATCCAGTTGCGCGGCATGTCTATGCTGTCTCCGAGGCGCGTCCGGTCGAGGCGTTTTCGCGACTATTGGCCGATTACGCGTTCGAGCTGCCGTACTCGCATCAGCTGCGCTGCGCGGCCGCCATCGCGGTGCGCCTGCAGGATGATCTCGCCCATTGGGGGCCATACCCTGTGCGCGCTATCGAACTGTTGCAGACCGTGTTCTACCGCGAGCGCCGCGCCTATCTGGTTGGGCGTGTGTTTGGCGAGCACCGCTTCTCGCCATGCGTGATCGCGCTGGTCAACGATGGCAGCGGCATCCGCGTGGAAGCGGTGCTCAGCCGCCGTCGCGATGTGGCGCATCTGTTCGGCGTATCGCGCAGCTATTTCCAGGCCGATCTGCCGACCGTTGCCGATGCGGTGGTATTCCTGCGCAGCATCCTGCCAGGCAAGCCGGTGGATGAGATCTATACCGTGCTGGGGCGTGCAAAGCAGGGTAAGACCGAGCGCTATCGCACCTTCTTCACTCACTTCCAGCAGCACGACAACGAGCAGCTGGTACATGCCGATGGCACCCCGGGCATGGTGATGACGGTATTCACCCTGCGCAGCTATCCGCTGGTATTCAAACTGATACGTGATCGCTTCGCGTGGCCGAAGACGATGAGCCGGCAGGATGTGGAAGACAAGTACGCCCTGGTCTTCAACCTGGACCGCATCGGGCGCTTGCTGGATGCACAGCCATATCGCTACCTGCGCTTTCCACTGCAGCGGTTCGCACCCGCGCTGCTGCAGGAACTTGTGCAGGAGTGCAGCCAGAGTGTGCGCATCGATGGCGATGAGGTCGAGATCGCGCTGTGCTACGTGCAGCGGCGTTTCCGGCCGTTGAACCTGTACCTGCGTGAGCAGGGCGCCGAGGCGGCGCGCGCTGCCGCATTGGACTATGCGCAGGCGATCCGCGACATGGCCTGCAACAATATCTTCCCCGGCGACATGTTGCTGAAGAACTTCGGCGTATCGCGCCATGGCCGAGCGGTGTTCTACGACTATGACGAACTGTGTCTGGTGACCGAGTGCAACTTCCGCCAGTGGCCAAGGCCGCGCAGCGAGGAAGAGGCAATGGCGGCCGAACCCTGGTTCCATGTCGCGCCCAACGATGTGTTCCCCGAGCGCTTCGGGCTGTTCATGGGCTTGCCACGCTCGTCGTTGGAGGTGGTGCAGGAGAAGTTTGGGGAGCTGTTTGATCCGGGCTGGTGGCAGGCTTTACAGGCTGGATTCCGGCAAGGACTGTACTCGGATACCCCACCGTACCCGCGTGCGCTGCGACTGGCGTGAGGCTTGCAGCGATCCACTGGCCGCGCTCTAATCCGCCTTCCGGACACAAGGAGAAGTGGAATGCGACAGGTATTTGCGGCCATGGCGTTTGGCGCTGTGCTTATGACTACGATGCCGGTGGTCACCAAGGCAGAGAGTGCTGGCGGTATCGCGGCGGTACGCGAGCGGATTGAAAGCAGTTTGGTGGTCCGTGGCGAAGTCAGTATCGAAACCGACGGGTCGGTATCTGCAGTGCAGCTGGACAAAGAGGACAAGCTGCCTTCCGGGGTGGTGAGCATGGTGCGCGATGCGGGTTTGAAATGGCGTTTCGAGCCTGTGCTCCGGGACGGCGTCGCAGTCCGCGCGCTGGCACCGATGAGTCTGCGCGTGATCGCTCGCAAGGTGGAAGGTGATCGCTATGAAATCAGTCTGCGCGGAATCAATTTCGCGCGGCTCGACGCCGACGATCCGGAGAACATCGCGCGTGTTTCGCTGAAACCGCCGCGCTATCCCGAGCAAGCCTACCGTGCCGGGATTTCCGGCAGTGTCTATCTTCTGGTCAAGGTCGGCAGGGACGGCAAGGTCGAAGATGCGTTTGCCGAGCAGGTGAACCTTACCTTCCTCAGCAGGGAGAACGATCAACGACGTGCCCGCGACCTGTTGGCCAAGAGCGCGCTGGCCGGTGCCCGGCAGTGGACCTTCCGGGTTCCGACGCAAGGTCCTGGTGCCGCTCAACCGTTCTGGAATGTGCGCGTGCCGGTCAGCTATTCGCTGGACAACGGTGGTGCCGAGGGCCAGGAACAGGGGCGCTGGGTGAGCTATGTGCCGGGCCCGCGTGAACGTGCGCCGTGGCGCGAGGGTAGTGAGCAGCTTGGCTTCTCACCGGATGCGGTTGTCGATGGCAGCGTCAATCTGGTCGACAACAATGGCCCGCACCTGCTGACTCCGCTGCAAGGCAGCTAAGGCGCTGTGGTAGTGCCGAGCCATGCGCGGCAGGGGCGTCATCGGGAACGCCTCAGCCGAGCATGGCTCGGCTCTACAGGTAGAGCAGGCGCCGCGAAGCGTCCAATCAGTACACAGCAAAAACCCCGCTTTCGCGGGGTTTTTGCCTGCAGCCAATTCCAACCGGAATCAGCGCTTCATCGAACCGAAGAACTCGTCGTTGGACTTGGTGTTCTTCATCTTGTCCAACAGGAACTCCATCGCGGCGATTTCGTCCATCGGGTGCAGCAGCTTGCGCAGGATCCAGATCTTCTGCAGCAGCTCCGGTTCGATCAACAGGTCTTCGCGGCGGGTGCCGGAGCGGTTGATGTCGATGGCCGGGTACACGCGCTTCTCGGTGATGCGACGGTTCAAATGCACTTCGCTGTTGCCGGTGCCCTTGAATTCTTCGTAGATCACTTCGTCCATCTTCGAGCCGGTTTCAACCAGCGCGGTGGCGATGATGGTCAGCGAGCCGCCTTCTTCAACGTTACGTGCAGCACCGAAGAAGCGCTTCGGGCGGTGCAGGGCGTTGGCGTCCACACCACCGGTCAGGACCTTGCCGGAGCTCGGTACGACGTTGTTGTAGGCGCGGGCCAGACGGGTGATCGAGTCAAGCAGGATCACCACGTCCTTCTTGTGCTCGACCAGGCGCTTGGCACGCTCGATCACCATTTCGGCAACCTGCACGTGGCGCGCGGCCGGCTCGTCGAAGGTCGAGGAGACCACTTCGCCGCGCACGGTGCGCTGCATTTCGGTCACTTCTTCCGGGCGCTCATCCACCAGCAGCACGATCATGTGCACTTCCGGGTGGTTGGTGGTGATGGCCGTGGCGATCTGCTGCATCATCATCGTCTTACCGGCCTTCGGCGGCGAGACGATCAGGGCGCGCTGGCCCTTGCCCTGCGGCGCCATCAGGTCGAGGATACGACCGGTGATGTCTTCCGAGGAGCCGTTGCCGCGCTCAAGCGTGAAGCGCTTGCGCGGGAACAGCGGGGTCAGGTTTTCGAACAGCACCTTGTTCTTCGAGGCTTCGATCGGCTCACCGTTGATGGTGTCCACGATCGACAGCGCGAAGTAGCGCTCGCCGTCCTTCGGGAAGCGAATGCGGCCCGACAGGTGGTCGCCGGTGCGCAGGTTGAAGCGGCGGATCTGGCTGGGCGAGATGTAGGTATCGTCCGGGCCGGCCAGGTAGCTGGCCTCGGCCGCACGCAGGAAGCCGAAGCCATCCGGCAGGATTTCCAGCACGCCGTCGGCGGCAACGCCGTCGCCATGACGGGTCAGCACCTTGAGCAGGGCAAAGATCACGTCCTGCTTGCGTGCGCGGGCGACGCCTTCGGAGATCTGCAGTTGTTCGGCGATCTCCAGCAGCTTCTGCGCCGGCATCCGCTTCAGGTCGCTGAGCGAATACACCGGGAAGCCTTCCGGAACGCTCGGCATCGAACGCGGAACGAAATTGTCGTTACCGCCTTCGTTGCCCATGCCGTTGTCGTCACGCGGACGATTACGGTCGCGGTCGCGACGGTTGCGGAAACGGTCACGGCGGTTGCCCTGACCTTGGCCCTGGCCTTGCTGATTCTGCTGGCCGTAGCGCTGGTTGTTGTTGCCTTCGCCGTTGTCCTGGCCACCCTGCGGGGCGTTGTCGCCAGCGGCTGCGGCCGGGGCCTGGCCTTCATTGCTGGACGCCTGCGCGGTGGGCGCGGGAGGCGGAGCAACCGGGGCGGGCGCCGGGGCGGCGGCTACCGGCGCAGGAGCGGCCGGCAATGGCAAGGCCGGCTGGGCGGGGGCAGAGGCACCGCTGTCGGCGCTTTCAACTGCTTTGGCAACACGCGGCTTGCGCACGCGCTTCTCGACAGGAGCGTCGGTGCTCCCGGTTTCGGAAGGAGTGTTCTCGGACAAGTGCTTGATTCCTCTCGCTTGGATGTGCGAGCGCCCTGCGGGGCTGCGAATTGGTTGGGATGATCCGGACGAGAACCCGTCCAGAGGGTGCGGCACGCGAATGCTGCCGGATGTAGCGACACTAACACCGCCAAGCGCGGCGGTGCAAGCGCCTGCAAAACCCTGTTGGGCCGCGGTCAGGCTGGCCCGGTGGCCGGCGGCACGGGGCCGCCGGACCGTGCTGGATCAGACCAGCGCCTTGTCGATCATCTGGCTCAGCTGGCCCTTGCCGACTGCGCCGATCTGGGTGGCCTGGATCTGGCCATCCTTGAACAACAACAGCATCGGGATCGAGCGCACGTGGTACTTGATCGCGGTGGCGCGGTTCTCGTCCACATTGACCTTGGCGATCTTCAGCTTGCCGTCATAGGCATCAGCCAGTTCGTCCAGGACCGGGGAAATCATCTTGCACGGGCCGCACCATTCAGCCCAGAAATCCACCAGGACCGGTTCGCTCGATTGCAGGACGGCGCTGTCGAAGTCGGCGTCGCCGACGTGTAAAACCTTATCGCTCACTTGGAGTCTCCTGGTGCAATGCGACTGCCCATGCCGGGTTGGCGGTCGCATTGCGGTAAACTGGGGCATTGCGCGGACAGTGGGCAGGGCCCAGGTGTCGCGCGACCCGGCGCAGGGGCCGCAGTGTGCGACGGTGCCCGAATCGATGCAAGCTGCCCGGCCACACTGACCGGCTGGCACTACAAAGACGAAAACAATGAGCGACAAACCGCTAACCGACGTAACGTTTTCCTCCTTCGACCTGCAGCCTTCGCTGCTGGCAGGCCTAGAAGGCGCGGGTTTTACCCGCTGCACCCCCATTCAGGCACTGACCCTGCCGGTGGCTTTGCCGGGCGGCGACGTCGCCGGCCAGGCCCAGACCGGCACCGGCAAGACGCTGGCCTTCCTGGTCGCCGTCGCCAACCGCCTGCTGACCCGTCCGGCGCTGGCCGACCGCAAGCCGGAGGATCCGCGCGCGCTGATCCTGGCGCCGACCCGCGAGCTGGCCATCCAGATCCACAAGGATGCGATGAAGTTCGCCGCCGACACCGGCCTGCGCTTCGCGCTGGTCTACGGTGGCGTGGATTACGACAAGCAGCGCGAGCTGCTGCAGCAGGGCGTGGACGTGATCATCGCGACCCCCGGCCGCCTGATCGACTACGTCAAGCAGCACAAGGTGGTTTCGCTGCACGCCTGCGAAATCTGCGTGCTGGACGAAGCCGACCGCATGTTCGACCTGGGCTTCATCAAGGACATCCGCTTCCTGCTGCGGCGCATGCCCGAGCGCACCACGCGCCAGACCCTGCTGTTCAGCGCCACCCTCAGCCACCGCGTGCTGGAGCTGGCCTACGAGCACATGAACGAGCCGCAGAAGCTGGTGGTGGAAACCGAAAGCATCACCGCCGACCGCGTCCGCCAGCGCATCTACTTCCCGGCTGACGAAGAAAAGCTGCCCTTGCTGATCGGCCTGCTGTCGCGCAGTGAAGGCGCGCGCACCATGGTGTTCGTCAACACCAAGGTGTTCGTCGAGCGCGTTGCGCGCGCGCTGGAGCGTGCCGGCTACCGCGTTGGCGTGCTGTCCGGCGACGTGCCGCAGAAGAAGCGTGAGAGCCTGCTCAACCGCTTCCAGAAGGGCCAGCTGGAAATCCTGGTGGCAACGGATGTGGCCGCACGCGGCCTGCACATCGACGGCATCAAGTACGTCTACAACTACGACCTGCCGTTCGACGCCGAAGACTATGTGCACCGTATCGGTCGTACCGCGCGTCTGGGCGAAGAGGGCGATGCGATCAGCTTCGCCTGCGAACGCTATGCGATGAGCCTGCCGGACATCGAGGCCTACATCGAGCAGAAGATCCCGGTCGAGTCGGTTACCGCCGAACTGATGACCGCGCTGCCGCGTCCCGAACGTGCGCCGCTGCCGGAAGGCGAAGAAGGTGAAAGCGTTGGCGCCATCTTCCGCGAAGCCCGCGAGCAGAAGGCCGCTGACGAAGCCCGTCGTGGTGGTGGCCGCAGTGGTGGCAAGCCCGGTGAACGCCGTGGCGAGCGCAGCGCCGACGGCAAGCCGCGTCCGCCGCGCAAGCCGCGTGTTGAAGGCGCTCCGGCCAACGCCGAAGCCGCGCCCAAGCCGCCGCGTCCAGCCGCCGAAGGCGCGCCGAACGCCGCCAACAGCCCGGCAGTGGAAGGCGAGCGCGCACCGCGCAAGCGTCGCCGTCGTCGTCACGGTCGCCCGGTCGAGGGTGCCGAGGGTGCAGCACCGGCAGTGGCCAGCAACAACGGCCCGGTGCAGGTACAGGCCAAGCCGATGCGTGCTGGTAACGACAGCGATTCGTTCCTGACCCGCCTGGGCCGCAAGATCCGCCGGATGCTGTCCGGCAGCTGATCGCCGCGAGCCTGTAGTGGGGGGGGGGGGGGGGGGGGGGGGGGGGCGGGGGGGGAGCCAGAGGGCGGGGGGCCGGCGGGGGCGGCCCCCCCCCCAACCGAGGGACCGGCGGGGGGGGGGGGG
>NZ_JBRREF010000096.1:0-16655 GCF_056760135.1 Stenotrophomonas sp. STEN023
CATGAGGGCAGCGGCGACGACCCATCCGCATCGGACGCAATCACCTGCTAAGTCACGTCATCAACCCAGATGACCTGATTGACCAAGTCCCCGCTGGCGTCGAGTCCCAAGATTAGATGGGCCGTGTGCAGGTAACCTAGCTCCCGTCGAAAGGCGAGTAACTTCTGCCGGTCGTAGTCCAAGCTGCCGCCAGGCTTTTTCATTTCTATGGCCAGGAGGTTGCGCGCATCCGAATTCCGTTCGTGAACAATGATGTCTGGGAAGACGGTAGTGGCCCGGACCTCTCGGTCAAAGGCGTCCCGTGGCGGCAAGTAGAGTCGTTTGGGGTCACCAAAGTGGCGGTTGTACTCGCAGTCGATACTGAGCGGCGGCGGGACAAGCTTCGGATCGTGCATGTAGTGGGCAATCCGGCAGGAGAGCGCCCGCTCGGTCACATCGAGCTCGAGCAATATGCGGTCAAAGCGGATGACCTGGTCGACCGCCTGAGTTAGAAGCTTCTCCGCCTCTTCGCGCTGCATGTACTCCGCCTCCTCGGTATACCGCCTAGTCTGCGGAAGACATCAATGGTCGTACTGGGCGCGGAGCGTCCGGCCGATGTGCTCCATCATCGGGGTCGCTTGGCGCATGTTGCGTTCGAACAGCGTTACCGCCTCGGCCTCCGAGTCGACCAGGGAGACCTGTGTCAGCTGCCCGCAGAAACCATCCAGAGCCACACGCAACGCATCGTCTGCGACCCGCTCCTTGAGGATCATGGCCCATCGACGCGCCAGTCGGTTCTCCTCGGAGAGCGTCTCGCCAACGGCGTTCTTGCCCCAAACACCCGTGCTTCGGAAGGCGTGGCGATCCTCCAGGTGGCAACGCGCTTCCAAACGAAGCAGGTCACTCAGCGCTTCTTGTAGCGCAAGCAACGTGTTCCGCTGGAAGGCCCGGCCCTGGCCCCGTCGTCTGGCTTGGTCGTCCGCTGCCTGCAGGGACGCTGCATGGCGGGTGGCGATGTACGCGGTCACGACGCTCGCGGCCGCACCCACCACCGTACCGATCAGGGCGCCGATCGCCCCCCACGTTGCCGGTTCCATGATTTCCCCTGTGCCCTGATTCGCTAAGCAAAAAGACGAACAAATAGTGCTAGTACCCGAGGCTACCTCAGTACGTTCTGGAGAATCCACCGCCCCCGAGGTTGGCAGTGCAGCGCCTTTCGCACATGCACCGGGTGGAACGTGGAGCTGGACCGGTGCTTGCGCGTGCTCCGGCTTTCAGGGGCTGCCTGGGCATTGGCTTCTCGTTGCTACGTGCTGGCGCTAGTACTTAAATGCGAACACGACTTTCGTCAGGTCTTCCTCCTCGAAAGTTTCGAAGTTCTCCCCTCTGGTCTGAGACAAGCCGATGGAGAAATTAGAGTCTGGAATTGCGTATGTCAGATCCATCGAGAGCCGGCCGGGGTTCTCCAAATCCCCAGAGAGAATGCGCATGTAGCGATAGCCGATCGAGAACGACAATGGCGCGAGCGGCTTGACCCCGGGAAGAGAGAAACGAAGGGTCAGCTCTCCACCGATGCCGGCGTAGTTGTCATCGACTAGGGACTGAAAGTCAGTGTTGCTACCTGCGTCTTGGACGCGTCCATACTCGGCAAAGAGTCCGGCGCGACAGTCAAAGTCAAGCGGACCGGCAGTGCGGGTTGCGCCGCAGACCGCCTTGGCGCCGCTCGGAAGGTAAGCAAGGTCGACCAATCCCACGCGAGCTCGCAGGATCGTCGAGTCCTTCGCCATATCGTCAGTCTGGTAGGCGACCGCCGTGAAAGTGCCATAGGCACCTTGGCCGTCCTCGTCACCGAAAGACCTTCGATACATCAGCCCAGGACTAAGCGCCCGGATATCCTTACTATCGTCGTCGTCACCTGGTGCTTGTGTCTCGGACGTGCTCGCGAGGTAGTGCAGGAAAAGAAAGGCGGCGTCGTTCGGTCCCAGCTGTGTACCCACACCGACCACGGCTTCAGCGGTGAGAACCGATGATCCTTTGACGTCGTCGTCAGTGAACGACAGATTGGCCCCGGACGCCTTCTTGAATGCTTCAACGTCCCTCTCACTTCCGGCGGGAGCCCGAACCACGGCTAGGTCGTCTATCTTTCCTCGTAGCGCCAGAATTACCCGGTCGTCAGACGGATCGGAAGGGGGTTTGGGGGCCGCAGCGGTGCCGTCTCGAAAGACGCAAAGGATCCGGAGGGGTGCCTCACTACCTCCCAAGACAGGAGCGAACAGCCTGCGTAGCGCGGCGTCTCTAGCATCTGGCGTGTTGATGGATGCCAGCGGAGTAGCTGGGTCCAGTCGGTACTTCGATTCCTTCGGATTCTCGGCGAGCCAAGCCAAGTGCTCCGCCAAGTCGTATCGGATGCTCTGGATCGCTGATTGCTGGGCGGTTGTGAGTCCAAGACCATCCACGTCGCCCGCCTCGACACTGCCCCAGTGCAGCACCCATCTCATTGCCAAAACATCCGCAGGAATTGGAGCGTTTTGGTCTTGGTCACCAGGAAGGCGAGGTAGCGCTGCGAAGTTGAGCTGGTATGCCAGGCCGACTTGGCCGAAGAGCGGCGCAACCTTTAGGCTCCCCTCTTTGTTGCAGAAGTAAGCTTGATTGGCCTCAGAGAAGACGGCTGTCAGTTCAGGGCTGGCAGAACTGGCTTGGGCAAGCACATGGAGCGGAGCGATTAAGATGACAACTGCCAAGGCGCACGTGCGGAGTTGGGCGATCCGAGTCATTTCACACCCCGTACTTGTCTTTCAGTGCAATTCGCTTCGTGAGCTGGTGGCGCAGGCTCCGCAGATCCTTTCGATAGGTCTCATCCACCAATGGGGTGTCCACTGCCAATCCAGAGAACGGCGGGCCTTTGGGAAGGTGGTCATGAACTAATCCTTTGAGATAGCCATCCCAAACTGACCACGACACACCCATTCCACCCTTACGCAACGGCTTGCTTGGCGTGGTCGAAAACGAGAATGGTTTGCCGACGCGTTCCGCATACATGAGTTTGATTGCAATCCCGACGGCTTCCTCGATCTTCGCGACTTTCATTCTGACTCCCCTATGTTTGGCTTTGTTTCGGCGCTACTCGCAACGGTTGGGCTCCACATACGAAGTTGTGATGCCGCCATCGCTACCGAAGAGGATGTCAATGTCATCGTCCTTCGACTTATCCCCACACGCCGGCACGGACGTCTCGGCCCATTCCCCCTCCTCGGCGTCGCTCGCGCTGTTGCTGCCCCGATCAGTCCGAAGGAGATGTGCTACCGGGATTCCCGCTGCAAGAAAGCGAGCGACGGTTTCCCGATGGGGGTGTCCGTGCCCGCCGCCCGCAGAGAAGATGACAAACTCTGGCGCGACCGCGGTGATGAAGCACTTCGCGCTTCCGTTGTTGCCTCCGTGATGGGAAGCAATCAGCACGTCGGCGCTCAGCAGATCCGCTTCCACGTTCTCGACGGCCCATCCCTCCGAGCCTGTGCACGTTTCGTCGTCTGACCCACGCAACGGCCGGCCAATTGCGTCGCCTGTCACCAGGATCGATCTGCCACCATGCGAGATTCGAACCATGATGGAGACAGCATTGGAGATCTCTGAAGGGCTCATTTGCCCCACGTCCGGGAACTCGTGCCATCCCGCCAGGAAGGTGATCTCCACTTCGCCAAGCTCAAACACCTGGCCAGATGCGAGCGGCGTTGCTTTCAGGTTGAGGACGGATGACTGATCCGCTGCGACCTCGCCGATTGCCTCCCGTGCATTGAAGAAGGTGGTGCATCCGGAGGCGCCGACGTGCGTGCAGTGCGGCGGCGTGTAGCCAGTCCACAGTAGTGTGCCTACCTCCCTCGATTCCAAGATGAGCGGCAGGTTGCCAAGGTGGTCTCCATCGCTGTGGGTAAGCACCACCATGGACAGACCCATGTCCGGCAGGAGCTTGTCCACCCCGTCGGCACAGGCGTTTCCGATCCAGTGACCCGCGTCGACGAGAAATGTGTATCCCTCCGCCGTAAGGCCGACGACGCAAAGACCCTGACCGACATCGACAACCCGCACGTGGAGATCGGGAGGTTCTACCGCCTGCAAGCGACCAAGGTACCGGTTGTTGCGCTCCTCAACCTCCAAGCGTCGCACGACGGCAGGGGGCGCCCGTTGGACATCACCTTCCCCTTCGAGTCCCCTTATGACGACTACGGTCTGTGTTGGCGCAATCGACCCGGCTTTATCTGGACGCACAGGTTGGGTGGCCGAGCACGCGGAGAGAAACAGGCCCGCCGACATGGCGCAGCAGAGCAACAATCTCATGGCGACTCTCCCCAAGTAGCTCGCTAGTACCGCCAACTACTGCCAACGGCGACCGGCCTCACGGGCGGACACGCCGGAGGGGCAAACTGAGGTCGGTCGTGGACACCCTGATTGGAAAGGCATAGCCAACCTGCCTGAAGAGGCATAGCGCCAGGCTATGGCATTCGCATCGTCCCCGGGGCGCGACGCGCCATCAACTCGACGATCCAATCGATGAACACGCGCAGCTTTAGGCTTACGTGCCGGTTCGGAGGAAAGGCCAAGTAAAGGGGCATCGGATCGAGCTGCCAGTCTTCAAAAAGAGGCACCAACTCTCCCCGAGCCAGTGGGGCGTGAGCCATGTACGTCGGCAACCACAACACCCCTAGCCCCGCGACGCCGGCGGCGAGGTAGGCGTTGCCATCATCTACCGTCAGCACCAGGCGACCGCGTACCTGCAGGCGCTCATCGCCCCGGTGCAGCGTGTGGGCCAGCGGCGTGCCGGCCCGCGAGCCGCGATAGCCGATAACGACATGCTGGCCGTCGTCCAGGGCCTGCGGGGACGCCGGCGTGCCGGCCCGGGCCAGGTAGGCGGGCGCTGCGTAGACACCCAACGGTAGGTCCGCGACATGGCGGGCGCGCAGCGACAGCTCGGTGAGTTCGCCACCACGCAGGACGCAGTCCACGTTCTCGTCGATCAGGTCCACCTTGCGGTCGCTGGCGCCAAGGTCGAGCTGGATGTCGGGGTAGCGCGCGTGGAAGTCAGGCAGGGCCGGCACCAGCACCAGGCTGGCAAATGGCGCCGGCACATCCACGCGCAGTCGTCCACGCGGCGCGGCGGATTCCGCAGAGAGGCTGGTTTCGGCATCGTCGAAGTCTGCGAGTAGGCGTACGACTCGCTCGTAGTACGCGGCTCCATCGGCGGTTACGCTGACCTTTCGCGTGGTGCGGTGGAGCAGTTTCACGCGCAGGCGCGTCTCCAATTGCTGAATCAATTGGGTCACGCGGGTCTTGTTCGTCTGCAGCGTTTCGGCCGCCTTGGTGAAGCTGCCGGTCTCCACCACGCGGGCGAAGGCCTGCATCGCGTCTATTCGGTCCATGCGCGGCTCCGGGTAATGGCGGGATTGTTCGGATTCTACAAACAGTGATGCCGGCTTTGACTCGTTTATCCGGTCGCTGCGAGCGCCTAGAGTGACCGCTACGTACCCGCAATCCCTCTCCCACCACAGGACAATTCCCGATGACCACACGTGAAGCCGTGTTTCCGGCCGGCCGGAATGAGCTTTTCATCCAGCATTCTTACTCCGCCGCCATCCGATCGGGCGATTTCCTCTTCGTTTCGGGCCATGTGGGTAGCCACAGCGATGGTTCGCCCGAACCCGACTTCGAGGCGCAGGTGCGATTGGCATTCGCCAACCTTCAGGCGACCCTGAAAGCCGGCGGTTGCACCCTGGATGACATCGTTGATGTGACCACCTTCCACACCAACCCCGAAAAGCAGTTCGACACCGTCCTTGCTGTGAAGAACGAAGTCTTCTCGGCCGCGCCCTATCCAACTTGGACCGCCCTCGGCGTCAATTGGCTCGCGGGTTTCGATTTCGAGATCAAGGTCATCGCCCGCATTGGAGCGGCCTGAGCCGCGCGGTCGGTGTCGACCCGAAGCAGGTAGCTTGGCGGTCAAGGCAACGATCCACAAGGAGCTGGTGCTCGCCGCGATCTCGATGGCGGCGGGCACCTCAATCCCCGCAAAATGTTGATACACGCGGATTTGAGTCCTATCCCACGGCTAGCGGGTAGTTCTTATGCACTGCGAGCATCGACGCCATGACGCCTATGCACATGGATCATCAATCAGTGCCATTCGTAGTTCGATGCGAACTGGGCAAACTGCTTTAGCTCGACGGGTGTAGCGGATCCTGAGGCCATCGCCATGACGAGATCATGCTCCAACGTGAGGCCTTCGATCAGTCGAGTGACCATGCCAGGAACTGCAACGGACCGCTCCGGGAGAATGCAGACGGCCCTGCTCTGAGCTACGACGCGCTGGACCCAATCTTCCCGGTCTGTCCGGAAGCGGGGTCGCATGACGACTTCTCGTCTGGTGAAGTGATCCTGGATCTGCCCGCGGTACTCGCAGTTAAGCCGATCAATGAACGGATAATCCACCAAGTCTTCAGCGCGGATGGTGTCAAACGCAGCCAATGGGTGATCCGCTGCGCAGCCCAGCACCAGGCGCTCCCGAAACAGGGGTACAACGGACAACCTAATGTCAGGCCTCGAACTCTGCGGGAATATGCACGCGTGATACCTTCCCGACATCAAACCCGAGACGTCTTCGCTGGATTTGAGCGAATGCAATTTGAACTCGATGGACGGAATCTGTTCCAGCGCACTGAGAAGGAATGGGACGAAAGTAGTCGCCCCCACGGTCGGCGCAACCGCGATATCAAGAACTTGATGTTTTCCCTGCGCCCAATTGTCGGAGTGCTGCCGCACGCTCTCCAGCGCAACTAGCATTCGCCGGAACTCTAGTTCGACGTGCTGTCCCAATCCCGTAAGTCGGCTGTTTTTCCCCTTTCTATAGATCAGGGGCCCCCCGAGTTCCTGCTCCAGGCGGAGAATTGCCCGGGTGAGACTGGGTTGGGAAACACCGCTCAACTTCGCAGCGCTCGTGAAGTTGAGCGTTTCTGCCAAGTGGATGAAGTAGCTGATCTGATGGAGTTCCATAGCCTTTTAGCCTTGGTGGCGAGGCGTACTAACGCGGAGGTGACGGCGCATCAGCATTCCGCCTATATATGCGCCACGCACATAATACCTGAAATGGCGAAACTATGTGCGCGGCGCATATTGCTGCGTCCCAGGCCGACGGATACCCTGCTCTGAGGCGCCTGCCCGTTCAGTTTTGGGCTCCGGGGTGGGGCCGCGAAAAAGGCGGCAGACCACCCGCCAACCCCTATCGCCCAACCACCTGGCCGACCGCATGACCTCGACTCTCGCTCCCCCTGACGCCAACCCGCTGAAAAAGAACGACTTCATTCGCCAGATCATCCGCGAGGACCTGGCCGCGGGCCGCCACGCCACCGTGCGTACCCGCTTCCCGCCCGAGCCCAACGGCTATCTGCACCTTGGCCACGCCAAGGCCATCTACCTGAACTTCGGCATCGGCCAGGAGTTTGGCGGCCCGGTGAACCTGCGCTTCGACGACACCAACCCGGCCAAGGAGGATCCCGAGTACGTCGAGGCCATCAAGGAAGACGTGCGCTGGCTGGGCTTCGAATGGGCCGAGCTGCGCCACGCCTCTGATTATTTCGAGGTGTTCTACCGCAGCGCGCTCAAGCTGATCCGCGACGGCAAGGCCTTCGTCTGCGACCTCAACGCCGAACAGGTGCGCGAATACCGCGGCACGTTGACCGAGCCGGGCCGCAACTCGCCTTTCCGCGACCGCAGCGTCGAAGAGAACGTCGACCTGTTCACCCGTATGCGCGACGGTGAGTTCCCCGATGGCGCCCGCACCCTACGCGCCAAGATCGACATGGCCAGCGGCAACATCAACCTGCGCGACCCAGCCATTTACCGGATCAAGCACGTCGAGCACCAGAACACCGGAAATGCCTGGCCGATCTACCCGATGTACGACTACGCGCACTCCCTGAGCGATGCCCTGGAAGGCATCACCCATTCACTGTGCACGCTGGAGTTCGAGGACCACCGGCCGCTGTATGACTGGTTCGTGGATAACGTGGACCTTGTGCGACACCCGGAGCTCTACCAATCCGTGATCGAGGCCGGCTTGGTCGCGCCGGTAGCGAAACCGCGGCAGATCGAATCCTCCCGCTTGAACATCAGCTACACCGTCATGAGCAAGCGCAAGCTGCTCACCCTAGTAGAGGAAGGCCTGGTGTCGGGTTGGGACGACCCGCGCATGCCCACCCTGCAGGGCCTGCGCCGCCGCGGCTGCCCGCCGGCGGCGCTGCGCCTGCTGGCCGAGCGCGTCGGCATCAGCAAACAGAACTCCCTGATTGACTATTCGGTGCTGGAGGGCTGCATTCGCGAGGTCATGGACTCCACCTGTGTCAGAAGATTCGCGGTCGTTGATCCTCTCAAACTGATCATCACCAACCTCGAGGGTGGTTACGAGAGCCAAGTTTCGTTCCAAAATCATCCAAAGGATGCCGCGTTTGGTGAGAGGAACGTCTTCTTCTCACCAGAGATATGGATTGAAAGGGAAGACTTCGCGGAAGTGCCAGCACCTGGCTTTCATCGGCTGGCACAAGATAGGGAAGTTCGTTTGCGCGGGGTCGGACTAATCAAGTGCCACGAAATTGTGACGGAGGATGGCCTAGTCAAAGAGCTGCGCTGCACGCTAGACCCTGACTCGCGTCCCGGAATGTCCGGCGCCAACCGCAAAGTGAAAGGAACGATACATTGGGTGAGTGCAAAACACGGGGTGCCGGCAGAGTTCCGACTCTACGATCGACTTTTCTCAGTTCGGGATCCGGACAATGATAAAGACGGCAAGACGTACCGCGAGTTCCTGAATCCGCTGTCTGTAAGGGTTGCCTCTGGCTATGTTGAAAGGTCGGCGGCCCCTGTTGGTCCAGAGACACGGCTACAGTTCGAACGACTGGGCTTCTTTGTTGCCGATCGCCGCGATCACACCTCCGGCAAGCCGGCGTTTAATCGCACTGTCACGCTCCGCGACACTTGGACAGACAGGCATGGTTGAAAAGGTCCGTCTGTCAATGAGGGCGGACATAAGCGGATAGAGGCCGCTGACCCCCGCTGGGGTCCGAGAGGCCTCTGCGGCTCGACCGTAAATTCGGCCGGACGAGAGAAGGCAGACTCCGCTACGTAAGTCCCCACGCGCTAACTGCCAGGCGCCGTCGCGCCCGAGAAAGTCGCTCGCCGAGGGGATCGCGCGGCCTCCTAGCCCGCCGGGGAAACGGTCGATTTGGACAGGTAATGGCGCCGAGCTCACACACATTGCAGGCGCTGCTCGACTTCAATCTTTGCGCCGGCAATAGCGGGCCAGGGATTCTAGTATTGAGTGAGCCTTCCCGCGGGGGTGCTGGCGACCAGCATGTCGGATCGGGGCCGCAGACACCCGCTTCCGGAAGATAGCGGACTCGGCTTCCGCAGCCTTCGCTAACGGGACTTGTTGGGCGAGGTGGCAGTCCTGAGGTCGTCGTATGGCCGCCTAGGACGATCTCTAACCTGCTCCCACGTCCGACATTCTGGTCGTCTGCCGTGTGTATGGATATAGCCGAAGCACTCTCTGGCAAATAGTCGCAGCACTGCACATCACCCAAATCAGGACTACTGTGAATGGAAGATCTAAAAGGATCGGAACTCGAGAAGGCCATCGGTCGGCTGGACGCCACGGCCGTGGCCGGGTTCGTGCAGTCAAGCGGAAGCCGTACGGCCAAAGAGGTGGTAGATACGCTGTGGAAGAGTGAGTCGTTGCTCGACAAGCATGGCACCAAGAAAGACTGGCCCGCGCGACGAAAGTCGTTCATAGCGAATGTAGCTATGGCGCTCACCAGTCTCGATGCCGATGCGGCCGCGACGCTGCAGGCGCTCCCGGATCTGTTGAATACCGTCGACATCAACTTCGCAAAAATACTCCATCAGACGGGAAAGTCGGCGGGAGCGGCCCTGCCGCCGATCACACAGGTGGCTGCCGCCACGGCCTTTGCGTGCCAAATGCTGGAGATGCTTGAGAAAGGCGCACAACAGGACATGGACAAGGGTCCCGAGTTGCGGGTGAAAAGCAACTTTTCGATTGGAGGCCGCATTGTCAATCCGGACACGGAGCTATTCGGTGTTCTCAAGGCCATGGGCGCAACGGTGCTGCTCCTCGCGTACCAGAATAGCTGGTTGAACAAGGCTGGCGAGGTCGTGCTGCCGAGCGCGCTCCACCGTCCGTCAATCGACGAGATAGAGGCTGTGCAATCGGTGCTGAGCTTTGCCGCAGCATGGGGCGGCTGGGAGCGGGCACAGGTCCGTGCCCGCTTTGACCATCGCCCGTTCGAATATGTACCACCGCCGCTGCCGAAAAATACTCCGGCCGGGATCACGTCCATCCTGGATGTTGAGCCCAACCACGACGTGGAGTTGGTTGACTACATTGCTAACGATAGATTGCTCGCGCGCACCCATCAGCAGTACTTCGAGATGCTGGCGAGCGGGTACCGAGGTGCTGACCCCAGTTTAGACGAGCACACGCCGCTGGCGCCGGCGGCCTTTGTCTCATTCGAGGAAAAGCACGGGCTCTATACGCTATTTGAGTACTACTCGTACGACGTGCAGAATGATACGAAGCAATATGCCGGCCTAACGCTCATGGAGTGGCTGCGCGGCTACGCGATCCTGCGGCGACTCGCCGCAGAAATCGTGACTGCAGCCACCGACCACCCGTGCCCGCAGTTGGCAGAGGCTGAGATCGTTCAGTACTTGACCCGTGGTGGGCTGAGCGGACCGCCGCTCACCGCTTCCTCAGCCACTGCTGCCTGACGAGCCGACGCAGCGACATCTACGACCATCCGTTCATTCGCGTGGGCGAGGACCGTTACTTGTTCGTCGCGCCGAGCCAACGGAATGGGATTCTTGGCCCAATCATTGTTTCGGCACTCAACGGGGTTGGCGCAACGGTTCAACGCAAAGGAACCGAGTTCGAGAAGCGTCTTAGAAAAGAAATCCAGGGGCCCGGCCGCAAGGTCGCCCACTTCACGAAGAAGCGCGACAAGGAAGAATACGACTACGACGCGCTAATGGTCTGGGGGAACTTCTGTTTCTTGTTCGAGTGCAAGAATCACACCCTCTCAGGCGGGGTTATTCAGCTGGCCTATCATGCGCGGCAGGAAAGTGTCAGCCACGCAAGGCAAGTCCGCCGGTTGGTTGATGGGCTTCTGAAACATCCGGACATGCTCGATGATCAACTGCCGGAGGCCCGCGGGAAACTGCTTGTGCCTTGTGTCATCAACAACCTTCAGTACTCGGTACCGGACGGCGTCGACGGGGTTCTATTTGCCGATTCGTCGATGATCAAGCGGTTTCTCCACCTCCCGGTCATTGGCCAGGTCGGAATGCGCGCGGGACAAGAGCCGATTAGAACTCCTGGCGGTGAGATCATTCGACTATGGGCCGGCGATGCACCGACCCCTTTGGAGTTTCTGCGACATCTTCGATGTCCAGTGCAGTTCATTCTTACCCGGAACCACACCAAGTGTCAGCGTATCCTCAGCGGCATTTCTGAGTACGAAGCCGTGGCCGGGGGAGAGTACGCGACCTCCGATGTCGAGATTGCATCGGGCCGCGCGGCGGCTATGGCGTACGACTCACTTGTTCCTCTCTGGAGCGAAGCGGACTGGGCGGGCCGACTCACGCGGATTCCTTAGGAGCGGTACGCGCGTGCCTCGCTTCTGTGGCGCGACTCCCTCGTGAAATGGCACTTCAGGTGCCGCTGCGGGCGCTGGTCGACTTTGAACTTTACGCCGGGATGCGCTGACCAGCGATTCTGGTGTTGACTGAGCCGGCACACTGGAGCAGCGGCGACTGGACCGCCAAGGGCGCCGACTTCCGCTTCCGGCCAGAAGCAGACATCCCGCTACGCTTTAGCATCACTTTAATCGACCCGCGTACATCCATTGCGCGGCACCCGTCGGGCACGCCTGCGGGTCGACGACCCGGTCGAAGGAAAGGCTGGATGCCTTGGGTCAGCTCGGGAAGCGCGTTCCGAAGATCTCCCGCCACTTCTGCTTGGATGACCACTCGCGCTTAGGATCGGCCATCTCATGCTGGATTGCTTCCAGACTCAGGTTGTAGCAGCGTTTGGCCTTGTACTGGAAGCCACCTCCGTACACGTATGAGCTACTGCCCGGTGCCCGCCAGAAGGTCTGGTCGGCGCTTTGGTCAGCCATGAATTTGAAAAAGTCGCGGCACATGAAGTCGTAGTACAGGTACGACTTCTTCTTGTTCTCCCAGTTCTCGATGAACTGGTACGCGAGCGTATCGATGAGAAGCCCACCCATCGGAACCGACCATTCGCTCTTCCACTGGCGCATCATCCGGCACAACGGCACTAAATTGTAGTTGCACGCGATGTTTCGGGTGCGGATGGCGGCAATCTCGGCCCGCGGGTTGGTGGTCCGCCACGAGCCGCCGGCATTGGCGTCGGGGTACGTATACAACCCGTCGGAATGCGGAAAGGCTGGAACCACCTCGAATGTCATATCCCAAAATGCGACCTGAATGACCTGACCGTCACCGCGGATGCCGGTGTTGGGATAGGTCTTTTGAATCGAAGACTTGACCGCCTGCAGCAGCGCCGACTGACCGTTGAGGAGGTAGGCGTTGTACTGGGTGTACAGCGCCCAAGGCAGCTCGAAGATCATGTCGACGTCGCTGATGCCCCGTATCGCGGTATTTCGACCGTAGGAGCCCACGTACAGGCTATGCGCCGTCGCCGAGGTCGTGCCCCAAAAATCGGTGTTCAGACGGGTGGTCAGTGCTGCATAGCGGGTGGAAATGCTGGTCGCGGTGTCGACCTGCAGATCGTCACAAAAGGTTTGAAACCAGTTGGCCAGTCCCATGATGCGGCTTCGCTAGCTCAGACTCACGAGCGCAGTCCCCACGCCACGGCGCCGGCGACCAGAGCGACCAGGAGGACGATGCCCGTGACGGTGGCCGACAGCGGGATCTTGTCGCGCCAGAAAGTGAAGGGCCGCTTTTCTTGCAGCCAGCTGCGCTCGGCCTGCCAGAAGAACTTGTAATGCGCGTACCAGTCGCTCAGGAATATCTGCTTGCTGATGCCGATGCGTTGGGACTCATCTAGCAATTCCCGATACCGGGTCTGCAGGTCATCTAGGTTGTCGGCCTCCCCGCGACTTTGAATTTCGTAGTACACCGAACGGAGAATGGTGAACAAGGTCGTGAGTCGACTCCCAACCCGAGCATATTCCAGTCGGCCGTCCTGGTAGGAATTGAAGTAGAAAACCGCGTACGACACGATGAGGAGAAAGGCTGCCAAGACCCTGTTGTCCAAGGCGGGAAAGCCAAGCGCCAGGATGCCGAAGGCGAAGCTAATCACGCTAATCCAGCCAGGCGCCTTTTCGACGATGTCGTAGGTGGCCAGATGCTTCTTGGCGGCATAGCCGATGTTGTAGCCGCTTTCGGCAACGTCCTTGAGCAACAATTCGCGGTTCATCCCAGGTCATCCCTTCGATGACGCCCCAAGGGGTCGGAGCGACCCCTTGCCAGTTTAGCCTGAGTAGCGGCCGCCCGCCGGGGGAGTCAATGCGAGGCCGCAATCAGGCGCCAGCGAATGGGTGCAGGCGGTTTGAACTGGTGGTGGTTTTGCGGCGACAACCGATTTCCATGCGTGGACACACTGTTGTCGGCGCAGTGCTCGCAGGGGTAGACGCCGGAATGGAGTGTATTGGTCCCGGAGGTATGCAGGGCATAGCGACGCCACCCAGTTCTGAGCAGCGCTTTCATCTGGAGAAGAGCCCTCCTCCGTCCGCCCGGTCGGACGTTCGCTTCGGGTCGGAGGCGGATGTGGCCTGAAACAAGACCTGGCCCCGGTCAGCACCAGCAACTGATCCGACTGTGGTCAACGTCAAACGGATTCGTTGCTCAACCGGGCCGAAATACACAGCCGCTGAAGGGCGGCACGAAGTTACAACCGTCGCGTGTGCCCGATGACCACTTCGGGTTGGGAGGCGACTATGCGCTCGGACCTCCAACGGAGCGATGGCTGCCTAGATCTCGCCGGAAAATCTCTCATGGACAATATCCTACGACCAATTACGGAATTGGCGGCGGATTCTCTTAAATTACGAGACTGACATTTACGTGCCGTAACTTGGGTTCTGTCCGCACCATCCGCGGCCTAAGACAGCCGCGGCGCCTTGAATCGGTGCCCGAGGCGGTACCCAGGCCGCTTATGGCCGGAAGCGACCGTAGCCGGATACACAGGCTAGGGCGTGGTCAGCATCAGCGGCCTAGGCCGCGTCGACCAGCACCAACAATCAAGTTAGACGCTGCATACACGCAGCGAGCCGACCGTCCATGGCGGGCAGCGAATAGCCAGGGGCTCGTCAACGCCCTAGCATCTAGCCGGGTGGCGCTCCGGGGGCAGGGGAAAATAGTGTTTCGCAGCTGTGCAGCAATGTCGGTACGAACTCCTCCAGCGGCACTGCCCGAGAGAAAAGATAGCCTTGGCCAAACTCCACGCCAATAGCCCGCAGTGCGGCAAGCTGCTCAACCGTATCAATGCCCTCTGCGATGACCTCTCTCCCAAAAGACCTTGTCAGAGCGGCTATGCCCTCGACGATTGCTCTATCACGGTGGTCATCGATCATGCCTGCCACGAAGCCGCGATCGATTTTGACGTTGTCGATCGGCAACTGTCGAAGCCAGGACAGTGAGGAGTAGGCGGTGCCAAAGTCATCCAGGCTCACCTTGATCCCAGAGTCACGAATACTGGACAGCACGTCTGCCGCCCGCCCCAGATCGAGCATCAAGGCGGACTCGGTAATCTCAAGCGTCAGGGAATCTGGTGTGACATTCGCGCGAGTTAACTCGTCAGCCAAGAGTTCAACGGTACCTGGGACCACGATTTCTGGAGCCGACATGTTGATTGCTATTTGCAAGTCGGTGAGCCCCGACTGCTGGCGAAGCTTCGAGATGCTTTGGCATGCCTCCCGAACGACAAACCGGCTTAGGTCAAGGATAAGGCCAGAAGAAAGCGCGACCGGAAGAAATGCATCAGGAAAAATCACCCCTCGCTCCGGATGCTGCCAACGAAGAAGGGCTTCCACCGCCACGCAAGTTCCGCACTCGAGCTTAAATACAGGCTGAAAGAAAAGCCTAAACTCCGCGGCTTCCAATCCATCTCGCATTTCCTGTTCGAGCTCAAGCTGTGCGGCCAGGCGTGATCGCATCGCGGAATCAAACTGAACCAGGCAATTTCCGCCGGACATGTGCGCAGCGCTGGATGCCAGCTGCGCCTCGCTGATCAACGCGTTGACGTCATCTGGCGCCAGTAGTTCTCGTTGGCTGTAGCCCGAACTCCATGTCAGAGGAACGCGCTGCCTGCCAACCTGTACTGTAAGTTTCAGTGCAGCCGACAAGGTGTGGAGCGCATGAGTAAGCGTGACAGCATCGCTATTCTTAGTGAGAAGCGCGAATTCATTTGGGGCCGTCCTGGTTACGCGCCAATCACCGGGTGCCACGCGCAGCAAATGTTGTGCAATCTGCTGCGCCACGGTGGCCATGGTCCTATTGTCTAAAGCGCCTAACAGGTAACTGCATTGATCGACAGACGTAACAATTAAGGTGACGCCGGAAGTGTTCTCTGACGCGGCGGCATGCAACGCGCCATCAAGGTAAGCCCGGTTGGGAAGCTGCGTCTGCTCATCATGAGTACAGCGCCAAAGTAGTTCCCGCTGGGTCTTGCTTGCTTGATGCCGTTCATGAGCCAGCGCAATCTGATTGGCGACGCCAGAGGCGAAGTGTTGCTCCTCCGCCGTCCACAGTCGCGTCGTGCCCCTGTGCTCATGGCACAACACGCCCAGGTAACGACCAAACGCACGAACGGGGACGTCGAGCAGCGAGAGAATTCCAAGAGGCTCGAGGTAGTCCTGTGACAGTTCGCTTGTACGTGCGTCCGTGCGCGTATCCGTCACCGTAATCAGAAGTTCGCTAGAGATGGCAGAAAAATAGTGGGGATAGTCCTTCGCAAGAAAGACATCAGGTACAACTGGTCCACCCACCTCTCGGTCCCACTGGTGGGCGCACTGGATGCCGCGAGGAGCATCGGTGAACAGCCACAGACCAACACGGTCGACGTCCAGGGTGGTCGCCAGCACGGCCAACATGCGCATCAGGCTGTCGTCCAGATCTTCAAAGGGCGCATTCAACAACAACAAGAACGCCTCTCGATACCGCTCGCAGCGTAGGACAACGTTGTCGCGATCACTCTCGCCTTGCTCGGGCGAGACGGGACTGCCAGTCATATGCACTGGACTCTCCTAGAGCGGGTCACGCCCGACATTACCTCAGATCATCGCGCCTGAAACATACGCCCAATTGTGTCCAGGGAGCCCTCAAGCAAGGGCGCATAAGGAGCGTCTTATGAGCTAGCAATCGTGTTTGGAAGCGGAAAGCAGCCGACTATGTTTTAAAGGCATCGTTCCAATGCGTTTGCACTATTTGACTTAGAGATGGCGCTTCTCAATAGTCAGCGTGCGCTCGTTTCTGTCGCGCCCACTAGGGGAGTACTTCCATGAGCATCAACCACTCAAGATTCCAAAACGGTCTTGGATGCATCGCGCTGTCGATGTCATTCCTCGTACTTGCGGGAT
>NZ_JBRREF010000097.1:0-16614 GCF_056760135.1 Stenotrophomonas sp. STEN023
TTCGTTTTTGGTGGGGGCCGCCCCCCCCCCCCCCCCCCCCCCCTGTCCGCCCCCCCCCCCCCCCCCCCCCCCCCCCCCCCCCGCCCCGCCCCCCCCCCCCCCCCCCCCGCTCCCACAAGCATCTGTCGGCGTCGCGAGGAAAGCCTCAGCCGAGCATGGCTCGGCCCTACAAAAAGCCACAAACAAAACCGCCGCCTTGCGGCGGCGGTGGAATTATTTGACTACCCGCAGGAACGGGCGCTTTGCTGTCGGCTGCGGACGCTCTGGCGGATCGGTCGGCGGCGTGTCGTCGTCGTCCGGCGCGGTCTCGGCGCCCGGAATGTCATCCGGCAAGGCCATGCCCTGCCCGGTCTCGCGTGCGTACACCGCCAACACGGCAGAGATCGGCACATACACCGGGAAACTGGTTCCGGAAAAACGCGCCGTGAAGCTCACCGCGTCATTGTCGATATGCAGGCCGACAACGGCCCGCTCGGCGATATTGAGCACGACCCGCTCTTCCTTGACCGCACTGCTCGGCACCTGCACGCCGGGCACGCCGGCATCGACCATCACGTGCGGCGTCATGCCGTTGTCGTTGATCCACTCCACCAGCGCCCGCAACAGGTACGGCCGATGGCTGCTCATCCGGAAAGTTTCTTCAGTCATGTCACAAGTGTACGCGGCATTGAAGCACGATCACCGCCGGGAGGCGGTGATCGATAAGTTCAGATACAGCCAGCCAGCGCCTCAGCCTGGCAGTTCGCGCAGCTTCTTTTCCTGATCGGTCAGGCTGCGGACGAAGCCCGGATGACGGAACATGCGGTTGCAATAGTCCTCGATCGGCTTGCCATCCTTCGGCAGCGCAACCCCCAACGACTCCAGACGCCACAGTATCGGCGCGATCGCGCAGTCGGCCAGGCTCATTTCCGGATTGAGGAAGAACTTCGACGCCTTGAAAAGCGGCACCGACTGCGCCACCAGTTCCTTCAAACGCTTGCGGCCAGCCTCGGCCTGGGTCTTGTTGCCCATCTGAATAGCCTGCACCTGCGGCACCCAGTCATGCTCGATGCGCAGCATTGCCAGGCGCAGACGCGCCCGCGACAGCGGGTCAACCGGCATCAACGGCGGGTGCGGGTAGCGTTCGTCCAAGTACTCACTCACCACCGAGGCCGCATACAGCACCAACTCGCGCTCAACCAGGGTCGGCACGGAGTGGTACGGATTCAGGTCGATCAGGTCTTCCGGCGGATTCTGCGCATCGACCGGGACCAGATCGTAAGTCACGCCCTTGGCCGCCAACACCAACCGCACCCGATGACACAGGGCATCGTCGTTTGCAGAGAACAAAGTCAGGGTATTACGCATACGCACACTCGCCGCCATCAAAGGCTCTCCATCGGTTGGATTCCGCCAACCTTACGGCCCCATCAGCACATTGCCGACAGTGACCACGGTTACCCGAGTGTGCCAAGCCACAGGCGCAGTTGCCAAGGCCCCCTGCGCACAGTCCCGGGCCTGCACCCAGCTCAATGCACGTCTTTCCAGTACTCGGTCTTGACCAGATAGGCCAGGAAGGTGAGCAGGGCCAGGAACAACACCACCCACACGCCCAGGCTCTGCCGCTTCAGCGCGGCCGGCTCGCCGGCGTATTCCAGGAAGTTGGTGATGTCGCGGACCGTCTGGTCATACGCCCGCGCATCCACCTTCCCGGGCGATGCGAGCTTGAAACCCACTACCGGCGGATCAATGCCCTCCTGCTCGGCCTTGCCATGGATTGCATGCTGCATGCCCTGCAGCTCCCACAGCGGGTTGGGCATGGACGCATTCGGGAACACGCTGTTGTTCCAACCCAGCGGCCGCGATTCGTCCACGTAGAACGACTTGAGATAGCTGTAGACCCAATCGCTGCCGCGCACCCGTGAGATCAGGCTCAGGTCCGGCGGCATCTTGCCGAACCACTTGGTCGCCTCGTCGTGCGGCATCGCCACCTGGATCTGCTCGCCGTAGGCAGCACCGGTGAAGTTCAGGTTATCCATCACCTGCTGCTCGGTCAGGCCCAGGTCCTCACCCATCCGCGAGTAACGCAGGTATTTGAGTGAATGGCAGCCCGAGCAATAGCTCATGTAAGCCTGCGCACCGCGTTGCAACGAGGCCTGGTCACCCAGGTCATTGCCCGCCTGCATCAACTTGCCACCACCGGCGGCAAACGCCGGGACACAGAGCAGCATCGCGGCAGCCATCGCCAACCGCACAATCCATTTGTCAGTCATGCGTGGTCACCCGGTCCGGAACCTGCTTGCTGCTGTCGATCTTGGTCCACAGCGGCATGGTGATGAAGAAGCCGAAGTACAGGAAGGTCAGCACGCGACCCACCCAGGTCTCCCAGATCGCCGTGCCCGGGCCGGAGCCAATCACGCCCAGCCAGACGAAGCACACCACCAGGATACCCAGCATCACCTTGGAGATCGGGCCACGGTAACGGACCGACTTGACCTTGGCCTTGTCCAGCCACGGCACCAGGAACAGGATGGCGATGGCCGAGAACATCACCATCACGCCGCCGAGCTTGTTCGGAATAACCCGCAACATCGCGTAGTACGGCGTGTAGTACCAGACTGGCTTGATGTGCTCCGGCGTCACCAGCCGGTTGGCCTCGGTGAAGTTGTCATGCTCAAGGAACAGCCCACCGAACACCGGTGCGAAGAAGATGATGAAGGCCGCCAGCGTGAGCAGGAAACAAACGCCGAACAGATCCTTGACCGTGTAATACGGGTGGAACGGAATGCCGTCGGTCGGCGCCGTCGCAGACCAGCGGTTGCCCTTCGGCCCCTTCTTGATCTCCACGCCGTCCGGGTTGTTGGAACCCACTTCGTGCAACGCGCCCAGATGCAGCACCACCAGCAACAACAGCACCAACGGCATGGCGATGACGTGCAGGGCGAAGAAACGGTTGAGCGTGGCATCGCCGGGCAGGTAGTCGCCCATGATCCATTCGGTCAGGCCATTGCCGATCACCGGGATCGCGCCGAACAGCGAGATGATGACCTTGGCGCCCCAGAACGACATCTGCCCCCACGGCAGCACGTAGCCCATGAAGGCTTCGGCCATCAGCACCAGGTAGATCAGCATGCCCAGAATCCACACCAGCTCGCGCGGCTTCTTGTAGCTGCCGTACATCAGCCCGCGGAACATGTGCAGGTAGACGACGATGAAGAACAAGGACGCGCCAGTGCTGTGCATGTAGCGGATCAGCCAGCCCCACTCCACGTCGCGCATGATGTATTCGACCGACGCAAACGCTTCCGCCGCACTGGGCTTGAAGTGCATCGTCAGGAAGATACCGGTGACGATCTGGTTGACCAGGATCACCATCGCCAATGAGCCGAAGTAGTACCAGAAGTTGAAGTTCTTCGGCGCGTAGTACTCGCTGACATGCTTGCGATACACCGGCATCAGGCCGGGCGCACGCTCATTGACCCAGTTGGCGACACCGCTGACGGTGCGGGTAAGGATGTTCTCGGCCATGATCAGGCTGCCCCCTGCGGATCGACGCCAATGACGATGGTGTTGTCATCCACGTAATGGTGCGGTGGCACCAGCAGGTTGATCGGCGCGGGCACGTCCTGGAACACGCGTCCGGACATGTCGAAACGCGATTTGTGGCAGGGGCAGAAATAGCCGCCCTTCCACTGCGCGTCGTAGGGCTCGGGGCGGATCTCGGCAACCATCTCCGGCGAACAGCCCAGGTGGGTACACAAGCCGACCAGCACGGACACGTCCGGCTTGATCGAGCGGAATTCGGGATTGGCCTTGAGCACGTAGGCCGGCTGTTGGTCCTTATTGCCGGACTCCGGATCCTTGAGCCGCGCATCCAGGGTAGGCAATGCCTGCAGGATGGCCTTGGATCGTTTGACGATCCAGATCGGTTGGCCGCGCCATTCCAGGATCAGCCGTTGGCCTTCCTGCAAAGCGCTGATGTCGGCAGTCACCGGGGCACCGGCCAACTTGGCACGGGCACTGGGATTCCAGGACTTGATGAAAGGAACTGCGGTGAAACCAACACCGACTGCCCCGACCACAGCTGTGGTCGCTGTCAAAAACCGCCGACGTCCGGTGTTGACTGGATCATTTACCCCATCGTTTGCCATCCGGCACTCCGATATTGATTAGGTAGCTAGAGGCTGCCAGCGGTCTGGTGGGGGCCATCCCGCTCTGAATCGAATCGTTCCGGAGTGTAGCGGAACGCTTAACGGTCACACAACGCGATCAAACACCAGTCCGCGAAATTTGTCACGGCCTGCTGCAACAGAAACGTCGGGGGCGATTTACTGGCGCGTCGCCAGCTCACCACGGTAGCGGTCGGCCAACTGTGCGACGCGCTGCACGTAGTACTGGGTTTCCTTGTACGGGGGCACACCGCCATGCCGGTCCACCGCACCTTCGCCAGCGTTGTAGCCCGCTGCGGCCAGCGTCAGATTGCCATTGAAGCGGCGCAGCAACCACGACAGGTATTGCACGCCACCACGGATGTTCTGCCCGGCGTCATACGAATCGGACACCCCGAAGCGACGCGCCGTCGGCGGCATCAGCTGCATCAGACCCTGCGCCCCGGCCCGGCTGAGCGCGGTCGGGTTGAAGGCGGACTCGGCATGGATGATGGCGCGCACCACCGCTTCCTCGACACCGAATTCGCGTGCGGCCGAGGCGATCTCGGTACTGTAGGCCTGGGTGTTCAAGCGCACCGAGCCGAAGTTGACCCTGGAGTTCACACCACAGGCGAAGCAACGCTCGATATAACTGTACTGAATGGTGCGCACCGCGCCGATGTTGGCCACCTGCGCCGGCCGGCTGCTGGTGTAGTGGCGCACCCCATCCTTCATATAAGAGTAGACCTGCCCGCTGACCACCCGCTGCGCGCGCGCCACCGGCGCTGGCGCCGGGGTGGCCGGCACGGCGGTGGGCGCCGCCTGCGCCGCCACTGCCGTTGCCCCCCCGCTGTCACCGGCGGAACTTGCCGCAGTGACAACCGTAGCAATCGGGGCCACGACAGGCGCTGGGGGCGCCACCGGCGCCGGCGCTACATGGCGCGGCGCCTCGCGGGTCGGCCGGTAATTGCTGACCACACTGCAGCTCGCGCCACTGACGCGCTTGCTGACGTAATTGGGCACTCCATCGCTGCCAACACACTTGTACAGCGTGCCGGCACTGGCCGGCAAAGCGACCAATGCTGCTGCGAGAATGCCGGTGATCCCCAAAATCCCCTTCATGGGCGCGAGTCTCCCAGCTTCGCCGGGGCTTGCCAAGTATTTGACGCAGCAGCTTTCGTGCTTTGCCCGGCAGACCGATACAATAGTCGGCTACGAATGCAGCCCCAGCGGCTGCGTGCCCGCCCACCCGTCTGGAATAAGCGCCATGCCCGGGACGCCAGCAACTCCCCTGCCGATCACGGCCGGCTCCGCCGTGCCTACTGTTGAAATGACCACACCCGAACTGATTCCCCTGCCCGGCCAGCGGCCGACGGTTGCCGGCGGCGCGCGCGGCAAGCTCTACATCAAGACCCACGGTTGCCAGATGAACGAGTACGACTCGACCAAGATGGCCGACGTGCTTGCCGCATCCGAAGGGCTGGAACTGACCGACAACCCTGAAGAAGCCGACGTGGTGCTGGTCAACACCTGCTCCATCCGCGAGAAGGCGCAGGAGAAGGTGTTCAGCCAGCTCGGCCGCTGGAAGGCGCTCAAGGCCAATGGCCGCGACGTCATCATCGGCGTCGGCGGCTGCGTGGCCTCGCAGGAAGGCGAAGCCATCGTCAAACGCGCTCCCTACGTGGACCTGGTGTTCGGCCCGCAGACCCTGCACCGCCTGCCGGAGCTGATCCGCGCCCGCCGCGAGCAGAACAAGCCGCAGGTGGACATCAGCTTCCCCGAGATCGAGAAGTTCGACCGCATGCCCGAACCGCGTGCCGAAGGCCCGTCGGCCTTCGTCTCGATCATGGAAGGCTGCTCCAAGTACTGTTCGTTCTGTGTGGTGCCGTATACCCGTGGCACCGAGGTCAGCCGCCCGTTCGAGGACGTGCTGGTCGAATGCGCCCAGCTCGCTGACCAGGGCGTGCGCGAGATCAACCTGCTCGGCCAGAACGTCAACGCCTACCGCGGCCCCTACGGCGACGGCGAGATTGCCGACCTCGGCCTGCTGATCCGCACCCTTGCCGAAATCGACGGCATTGGCCGCATCCGCTTCACCACCTCGCACCCGCTGGAATTCAGCGATTCACTGGTGGACGCCTACCGCGATGTGCCGAAACTGGCCAATTACCTGCACCTCCCGGTGCAGGCTGGCAGTGACCGCGTGCTCAGCGCGATGAAGCGCGGCTACACCGCGCTGGAGTTCAAGGCCAAGATCCGCAAGCTGCGCGCGGTGCGACCGGACATCTCGATCAGCTCCGACTTCATTGTTGGTTTCCCAGGTGAAACCGATGCCGATTTCGAGAAGACCATGAAGCTGATCGAGGACGTGGGCTTCGACCAGAGCTTCTCCTTCATCTATTCGCGCCGCCCGGGCACCCCGGCTGCCGATCTGGAGGACACCACCAGCGATGCCGACAAGCACGCCAGGCTGTCGCGGCTGCAGGCGCAGATCAACGAGCATGCTGCCGGCATCTCCACCAACATGGTCGGCACCGTGCAGTCCGTGCTGGTCGAAGGCCCCTCGCGCAAGGACCCGAACGAACTGACCGGCAAGACCGAGAACATGCGTTCGGTGAACTTCCCGGCCAGTTCGCGGCTGATCGGCCAGTTTGTGGATGTGCTGATCACTGAGGCCTTCAGCAATTCGTTGCGTGGGCGGGTGGTTACGCAGGATTGAGGTCAGGGCCGCGACGCCTGCTGCTGTGCTTTCTTACGGAAGGTGGGCTGCGCGGGTTAGAGGCGGGATCCACTAGTCCGAAGCAGGAGCGCCCTCCCCCTCCTGCCCGCGCCGGCCCTTGCGCTGGCGCAAGGTCGTTCGGTGGGCAGCGAACCTGTGGTTCGCAAGCTGCCCCTCTCACCCCGCCAGCGGGAGAGAGGGAAAAGCCCTTGCTGATCGCTATGGCTCAGGAAGGCCGTCGCCGCTCTTTTTTCGCTTCTCACCGCTCGGCTTTGCCCCAGCCCTGCGGTCATTTATTCGCCACACCGACTCAGAGCCCGTCGTTATTGGGCTGCGCGCGGTTATCCACATGTTCATCCCGAATCGATCCACACAAATTGTGGACAACTCGTCAGCCGTAAACCGCCAAATGTGGCTGTTTTTTGACCAACCCGCCAAGAGGCTTATGCCGCAAGGGCTGGACAGGGATATCCACAGCTTGGCCCACGCCGCATCCACATCGGCTGTGGAGAACCCTGACGGCCGGCCCCGCGCTGGTGGTCGGCAAGCCACGGGGGTACCCTTCTCCGGTCCAAGGCACGGCTTCGCCGGCCAGTAACTGCTAGTGAACATGACCACCACCACGCATCGCGACTTCACTCTCGACCCGGTTGACAACGAACGACTGGCCAATCTGGCCGGGCCGTTTGACGAGCATCTGCGCCAGGTAGAACTCAAACTCGGCGTGGAGATCGCCAATCGCGGCAATGTCTTCCGCGTCAGCGGCCCGGGTAAAACCGCGCTGGAAGCAGAGAAACTGCTGAAAGCCCTCTACCTGGAAGCGGCAGATGCCGTCTTCGACAGCCACGCCATCCACCTGCGCTTGAACCGCGCCAACGTCGATCATGTGACCGAGCAGGCCTACGAAGCACAGGAGGTAGCGATCAAGGTCAAGCGCGGCACCGTGCGTGGCCGCGGCCTCAACCAGGCCAGCTACCTGCATCAGATTGCCACCCACGACATCAGCTTCGGCATCGGCCCGGCCGGTACCGGCAAGACCTTCCTCGCTGTGGCGATGGCCGTGGACGCCTTGAACGAATCACGCGTGCAACGCCTGATCCTGGTACGCCCGGCAGTGGAGGCCGGCGAGAAGCTGGGATTCCTGCCCGGCGATCTGACCCAGAAGGTCGATCCCTATCTGCGCCCGTTGTACGACGCTCTGTACGAAATGCTGGGCGTGGAAAAGGTCGCCAAGCTGCTGGAGAAGAATGTCATCGAGATCGCCCCGCTGGCTTACATGCGCGGCCGCACGCTCAATGACGCCTTCGTGATCCTGGACGAAGCGCAGAACACCACCATCGAGCAGATGAAGATGTTCCTGACCCGCCTCGGTTTCGGCTCGACCGCCGTGGTCACCGGCGACCTGACCCAGACCGACCTGCCCAAGCACGTCAAATCCGGCCTGCGCGACGCGCTTGAAGTGCTGCGCGGCGTGGACGGCGTCAGCTTCACCTTCTTTGAATCGCGCGACGTGGTGCGCCACCCGCTGGTGGCCCGCATCGTCAGCGCCTATGACCGCCGCGATCTGCAGCAGGTCAAACCCGGAGCAAGCGAATGACCAAGGGCCCTGTCCGCCTTGATGTAGCCGTCAGCTACGCCCTGCCCCGCGCCGGCCTGCCGGCAGCGGTGAGTTTCCGCCGCTGGGTAGCCGCCGCCCTGAAAGGTCGCATCCGCGAGGCCGACCTTGCCATCCGTGTGGTCGACGCCAAGGAAGGCCAGTCACTGAACCGTCACTACCGTGGCAAGGACTACGCCACCAATGTGCTCAGCTTTCCGGCCGAGTTGCCCGAAGGCCTGCCCAATGGGGTGAAGTTCCCCTTGCTCGGCGACCTGGTGATCTGCGCCCCGGTGGTTGCCCGCGAGGCCGGGGAGCAGGACAAGGCGCTCAACGCCCACTACGCCCATCTCACCGTGCATGGCGTGCTGCATCTGCTGGGCTGGGACCATGAGGACGACAAGGAAGCCGAGGCCATGGAACAGCTGGAGCGGGAGATCCTGGCCGACCTGGGCATCGCGGACCCTTACGCCAACGAGCAGTAGTGCCGAGCCATGCTCGGCAGAGGCTTTCCCGGCAAGATCAGAAGCACCCCTCATCCCAACCCTTTTCCCGCAAGCGGGAGAAGGGCTAACGCCAAGGCCGAAAGGCCCACGTTAGTGCCGAGCCATGCTCGGCAGGGGCTTTCCCGGCAAGATCAGAAGCGCCCCTCATCCCAACCCTTCTCCCGCAAACGGGAGAAGGGCTAACGCCAAGGCCGGAAGACCCACGTAGTGCCGAGCCATGCTCGGCAGGGGCTTTCCCGGCAAGATCAGAAGCGCCCCTCATCCCAACCCTTCTCCCGCAAACGGGAGAAGGGCTAACGCCAAGGCCGGAAGGCCCATGTAGTGCCGAGCCATGCTCGGCAGGGGCTTTCCCGGCAAGATCAGAAGCGCCCCTCATCCCAACCCTTCTCCCGCAAACGGGAGAAGGACTAACGCCAAGGCCGAAAGAGCCATGCACGCTCGGCAGGCGGCTACGAGGCTGTAGGAGCGGCGTAAGCCGCGAAGCAGACACACCTTCTGATTGCAGCCATTCCAGGCGCTCATGGAATGCCAGCTTCGCGGCTTACGCCGCTCCTACAAAACAGCGCTGCACCTCAATGCCGCTATCATCGGCTCCTGCACTTCACCGATTGAATGCCGTGCGCTCAACCTGCCTGCTGCCACTCCTGCTTACTGTTGCCGGTTCGGCCCACGCCCAGCCCGCCATCGACCTGCCCGCCCTGATTGAATGCCGGCAGAGCGTCAGTGAGTTCTCTGCGCTGAAGCCCATCGCCAGCGACCCGCTGAAGGCGGTAACCCTGGGCTGGCGCCCCTTGCCGCAGGGAAACCTGTTCATGGCCGAGTACATGTTGAATACCCCGATCACGGTGTTCGGGCACAGCGCCGACCATATCGCCATGGCCGGCGGCACCATCATCGCCATCCTCGACATTCCGGACCCGCGCCCGCTGGCCAAACAGCTGGAGCTGGAAACCGGCTATGACGCCCCGGACAAGTTCATGGCCGGGCGGGAGCTGGTCAGCCGTGACGTAAACGACGCCAAGACCGGCGAAGCCCTCATCGAATCGGTGATCCTGGGCGTGTCCACGGTCAAATCCCACCCGGGCAAGACCCTGGCCGGCTGCACTTACAGCCTGGACCTGCCTGCCGAGGAGGAAACGCCTCCCGCACCCGCACCACCAGCCGACACCCCGGCCGATCTCTCGCCGCCAGCTCCCAGCGTGCAGACCCCCAACCCGCCCGCCGCTTGAACAGACGGCCGCGGACATCCTGCTAGACTTGCTTACCGCCCGGCGTACCGGGTGCAGTCAAACCAAGAGATGTCTGAAGACGACAGTAGTACCTCGCCGGAAAACGGCGAGAAGAAACGCAGCTGGCTGGAGCGCCTGGGTTCGGCGTTCTCCAGCGAACCCCATACCCGCGACGAGCTGGTAGCGCTCCTGCAGACGGCACAGCAGGACGGCCTGATCGCCGCCGACACCCTGCGGATGATGGAAGGCGCCATTTCGGTGGCCGAGCTGACCGTCGGCGACGTGATGATCCCGCGCTCGCACATGGTGTCGCTGCCGGTGGACCGGCCTTTCATCGAGCTGATGAAGCAGGTGGTCGATTCCGGCCACTCGCGCTTCCCGGTACACGGCGAGAACAAGGACGACATCCTCGGCATCCTGCTGGCCAAGGACCTGCTGCGCGGCGTGGTCGCCGACAACAGCCACGCCAGTGTGCGCGAGCTGCTGCGTCCAGCGGTGCTGATCCCCGAATCGAAGAAGCTCAATGTGCTGCTCAAGGAGTTCCGGCTCTCGCGCAACCACATGGCGATCGTGGTCGACGAGTACGGCGGCGTTGCCGGCCTGGTCACCATCGAGGACGTGCTGGAGCAGATCGTCGGCCAGATCGACGATGAGCACGACGAGACCGAAGACCACACCTCGCAGATCGCCATCCTCGCCGATGGCCGCTACGTGGTGGACGCATTGACCACCATCGGCGATTTTAACGAGCGCTTCGGCGCCAACTTCTCCGATGATGACTACGACACGATCGGCGGGCTGGTCACCGAAGCCACCGGCCACCTGCCGGAGATCGGCGACGAGCTGACCCTGGAGCGCTTCGTGTTCCGCGTGGCCAAGGCCGACGCGCGCCGCGTACAGGCCTTCCACGTCACTGTGCTGCCGCCAGAAACCCAGGACGAAGCTTGATCACCCTGCGCCTGCCGCGGCTGCTGTCCGCGTTTGCGTCGTTGTTCCTGCTGCTGGCCGCGATGGCCAGCAGCGCACAACCCGTCGCCAACCAAGCCAGCGAAACCAGCACCAACCCGGCACCGCGCATCGGCGTGGTGACCATGCTGCCGGGCGAAGTGTTCTTCGAGCGCTTTGGCCATGACGCCCTGGTGGTGCTGGACCCGGTAACGGGGCAGGCAACCTCGTACAACTTTGGCTTCTTCGATCCGTCCGAGCCGGATTTCATCGGTAACTTCGTGCGCGGCAGGATGATGTACTACCTGGTCGCGCTGCCGCTGGAGCAGGACCTGGCGCAATATGAAAGCGTCGGCCGCGGCGCAAATATCCAATGGCTGGACCTGCCACCGGCGCAGGCACAGGCGCTGGCCGCTGCGTTGGCCGAACGGGCAAAGCCCGAGAATGCGCGCTACCGCTACGACTACTTCACCGCCAACTGCGCCACCATGGTGCGCGACAGCCTGGACCAGGCCATGGGTGGCGCCCTGCAATCGCAGCTGGCCGGTCGCTCGCGTGGCAACAGCTACCGCAGCGAGTCGGTGCGACTGGCCTCGCCTTCGCCATGGATGTGGCTCGGCTTTGACATCGGCCTGGGCCCGAACGCAGATCAGCCACTGTCGCGCTGGCAGGAAGCCTTCGTGCCCATGCGCCTGGCCGACAGCCTGCGCGAGGTGCGCAACAGCGAAGGCCGGCCGCTGGTACAGGCCGAGCAGGAACTGCTGCCGCAACGTCTGCCGCCCGAACCAAAGGAAAAACAGCGCAACTGGTGGCCGTGGCTGCTGGTCGGCCTTGCCGTCGCCGCTGCGCTGTACGCCGCACGCCGCAAGCCGCGCCTGATTGGCGGCCTTGCCCTGCCGTTCTGGCTGTTCTGCGGCGTTGCCGGCAGCCTGCTGACCTTCCTGTGGGGCTTCAGCGAGCACCAGGCCGCCTGGGCCAACCGCAACCTGTTGCTGCTCAGCCCGCTGGCACTGCTGTTGATTCCCGGCGCTTGGAGCCTGCTGCGCGGGCGTCAACCACGCACCTGGTTCCGGGTCGTCCTGTGGCTGATGACCGGCATCGCGCTGCTGGCGCTGCCGCTGCATTGGCTGTCGCTGCAAGCGCAGTTCAACATGCAATGGATCGTGCTGCTGCTGCCCATCCACGTTGCATTGGCGTTCCTGTTGGGGCGCCGCAGCTTGGCGTCAACGGCCAGCTGAGGCACGATGCCGGGATGACTACCGGCATCACTCCAACTCCCGTCCAGGCCAACCCGGCCTGCGTGATCAATTGCACCTGGTACGGTGCCGACGGCACACAGCGCCCGCTCGACCTGGACAGCATCAGCGACGTACTCGCCGATGATGCCAAGGGCTTCGTCTGGGTCGGTCTGTACGAACCCAGCGACGCCATCCTGGACAAGGTGCAGGAAGAATTCGACCTGCACCCACTGGCGATCGAAGACACCCGCAAGGCGCACCAGCGACCCAAGATCGAAACCTACGGCAATTCCTTGTTCGTGGTGGTGCACACCGCGCAGGTGGTGGATGAGCGCATCCGCTACGGCGAAACCCATGCCTTCCTCGGCCCGCGCTTCCTGGTGACGGTGCGTCACGGCGCCTCGCTGTCGTATGCGCCGGTGCGCGCACGGCTGGAGCAGGAGCCCGAACTGTTGGCGATGGGCCCCTCGTTCTGCCTGTATTCGGTGCTGGATGCAGTGGTGGATCACTACCTGCCGATCACCGACAGCTTCCGCGACACCCTGGACCTGTTGGAGAAGAACATCTTCGCCGACACCTATGAGCGGCGCACGGTGATCCGCCTGTACGAACTCAAGCGTGAGCTCAACAAGATGCGGCTGGCGGTTGCGCCACTACAGGATGCCCTGGCCCAGCTGCAGCGCAACCAGGCCCAGTTGATCAACGAGGAAGTGCGGCTCTACCTGCGCGATGTGCAGGACCACGCTGCCCGCGTCAACGACGCCATCGACACCTTGCGCGAAATGCTGGGCACCGCGCTGAACGTCAACCTGTCGCTGGTGACGCTGGCGCAGGGCGAGACAGTCAAGCAGCTCGGTGCCTGGGCAGCACTGCTGGCTGCACCAACCCTGGTCACCAGCTGGTACGGCATGAACTTCGCGCATATGCCGGAGTTGGCCGGGCGCTTCGCCTATCCGCTGTTGATGCTCGGTGTCGGCGTGATCTGCGTGGTGCTGTACCGCCTGTTCAAACGTTCCGGCTGGCTTTGACCAGCTACCCAGTCTTTCCAGAGAGCAACCATGCAGCACGACCACTCCAATCCCGCACGCCGCAATTTCCTGCGTAACACGCTGATTGCCAGCGCCGCCGCGCTGCCGTTGTCGCAACTGGCATCGGCGCAGACTGCCAGCAGTAACGACAACGCCTTGCCCGAATCGATGCGTACGCTGAAATCGGTCGCTGCGCAGGTGGTGCCAATCAGCAACGATGAGCGCATCGCGCGCGTGGCCAAGGCCCAGCGCCTGATGGCCGAGCACGGCATCGATGCGGTGTTCATTGGCGCGGGCAGCTCGCTGACCTATTTCACCGGCATGCATTGGTGGGACAGCGAACGTCTGACCGGCGTGATCCTGCCGCGCAAAGGCGAGCCGGTCTACGTGACACCGGAGTTCGAGCGCGTGCGCACGCTGGAGCAGATCAAGCTCGGCAACGATGTGCGCGGCTGGCAGGAAGATGAGGACCCCTATGCCCTGGTCGCCAAGGTGCTGCGCGACATGGGCCATGCCACCGGAACCTTGGGCATGGAAGAAGCCGTGCCCTACTTCCGCGCCAAGGGCATTGCCGATGCACTACCACAGGCCAAGGTGGTGCCTGCATGGCCGGTGGTAGCCGGCTGCCGCCGGGTCAAGAGCGCGGCCGAACTGGCATTGATGAAGCTGGCCAATGAAGCCACCCTGGCGGTATACGAAGCAGTCTGGAAGGCCTTGAAGCCGGGCATGACCGAGCAGGACATCAGCGGCCTGCTGGCCATGGCCTACGCGCGTACCGGCCTGAATGGCGATGCCAGCGTCAACGTCGGCAAGTACACCGCCTCACCGCATGGCTCGGACAAACCGCAGCACCTGGTCGAAGGCACGCCTATCATCTTCGACGGCGGCTGCCGCGCCGGTGGCTATACCAGCGACATCACCCGCACCGTGGTGCTGGGCCAGCCCAACGACGAGATCCGCAAGGTATTCGACATCGTATTGAAGGCACAGACGGCGGCATTGAATACCGCACGCCCGGGCGTGGCGATGGGCGATGTGGATGCAGCTGCCCGCAAGGTGATCAGCGATTCCGGCTACGGCCCGGATTACCGCTATTTCAGCCACCGTCTCGGCCACGGCATCGGTCTGGACATGCACGAATGGGACTACCTCGTGCGCGGCAACACCCACCTGCTGGAACCGGGCATGACCTTCAGCGACGAACCCGGCATCTACATCCCGGACCGCTTCGGCGTGCGCCTGGAAGACATCCTCTACGTCACCGAGGATGGCGCCGCACTGATGACCCCACAGAGCAGGTCCATCGACCAGCCATTCGGTTGATGAGAGCGGCTGCGCGTTTTGTGGGAGCGGCGTAGGCCGCGAAGCTGGTGATGCTCCATCGATTCCAATCGTCTGCAATCCGACACTCTGCAGTTACGAAGGTTCGCAGCCGCATATGGATTACCAGCTTCGCGGGGGTAGCCGCCCGCACAAAAATCCGCCGCGGGGGCCCCAAAACCGGTTTTGTTTGAGTACAAACAGTAAAACCGCCCCCGCCCCCCCCCCCCCCCCCCCCCCACCCACCCCCCTCCCCCCCACGCCCCCCCCCTCTTTTTCCCCCGGCCCCCCGCCTAATTTGCAACACCCGCTCCGCCCCCCCCCCCGCTCCTACAACTTCGCCGTCAGGCGACGTAAACCGTTTTGATGTTCATGAACTCATGGATACCAGGCCCGGCCAGCTCACGCCCAAACCCAGAACGTTTGGTGCCGCCAAACGGCAGCCGCGCATCGCTCTTCACCACTGAATTGACGAAGGCCGCGCCGCACTGCAGCTGCACAGCAACGTTTTCGCCGCGCAGCACATCACGGGTCCAGACGCTGCCACCCAAACCGAAACTGGTGTCATTGGCCACGCGCACCGCCTCGTCCTCATCCTTGACCCGGATGATCGCCGCTACCGGCCCGAACAGCTCTTCTTCGTAGGCCGGCATCCCGGGTCCGACGTTATCCAGGATCGTGGCCTGATAGCCCGCATTGCTACCAGCTACCGGCGACCCGCCCAGCAATATCTTCGCGCCTTTGTCGATGCTGGCGCGCACCTGTTTGTGCAGCTCGTCGCGCAGGTCAGCGCGCGCCATCGGCGCAAGCGTGCTCGCCTCATCCTGCGGATCACCGTAAACACGCGCCTGCGCAGCTTCGACGTAACGCTGCACGAAAGCATCGGCAATCGACTCAACCAGGATAAAGCGCTTGGCCGCGATGCAGGTCTGCCCAGCATTGTCGAAACGCGACTTCGCCGCCGCTGCAGCCGCCAGATCCAGGTCGGCGTCATCCAGCACCACGAAGGCATCGCTGCCGCCCAATTCCATCACACACTTCTTCAGCTGGTCGCCCGCGTTGACCGCAATCGAGCGCCCCGCACGCTCGCTGCCGGTCAGCGTGACTGCCTTGATCCGACGATCACGCAGCACATCCGCAGCCTGGTCGTTGTCGATATGCAGCACGTCGAATACGCCTTCTGGAATTCCCGCGGCGGCAACCACCTCACGTAACAGGTCAGCGCAGCCGGGCACATTGCTGGCGTGCTTGAGCAGGGCGACATTGCCCGCCATCAAGCCCGGCGCGAGGAAACGGATCACCTGCCAGATCGGGAAATTCCACGGCATCACCGCCAGCACGCAGCCGATGGGCTGGTAGATGACGTAGCTGCGCTGGGCTTCGGTCGGGATCGGCTGCGGCTTCAGGTAGTCGGCGGCGTGGTCGGCGTAGTACTCGCAGCCGGCCGCGCTCTTCTCGATTTCTGCCAAGGCCTCGCGGCGCAGCTTGCCCATCTCGGCAGTCATCGTGCGCTGGATCTCGTCGCGACGCTCGCGCAGGCCTGCTGCGACCTTGCGCAGATAGTCACCACGCTGCTCCAGCGACAATGCCGACCATTGTGGGAACGCCGATTCAGCTGCAGCCAGACGCTGCTCGATGGCGGCGGCAGTCAGCAACTCGACCGGACGCACGACCTCGCCATTGAAGGGATTGATAGTCTGATACGACGCCATGGACTCACCTGCATTCAACGAATACAGGAATGGTAGCGCCGCGAATGTTGCGCGCAGGTAAATCCCGAGTTGCGATGTAGTGCCGAGCCATGCTCGGCAAAGGCTTTACCCGTAGACCCGTTGTGGCAGCGGCGTGAGCCGCGAAGCTGGCAGCATTGAAATCACCCACATGGCGGCGATTTGAAGGGCCAGCGGC
>NZ_JBRREF010000098.1:0-16550 GCF_056760135.1 Stenotrophomonas sp. STEN023
CCCCCGGCCCTCCCCGGCCCGCGAGCCCCCTGCCCCGCCCACCCCCCCCCCCCCCCCCCCCCCCCCCCCCCCCACCGACCCCCCGGCCGCGGGGCCCGCCGCCCCCCCCCCCCCCCCCCAAGCCGATATATCATCCGTGCACTGTTTACCTGCGACTGCAGATCGCCGGATGGCTTGTTTGGTGCCGATCGGAACCATTGCCAGCTTCGCGGCTGACGCCGCTCCTACAAGACCAAGCCTGGCCTTGACCTAGAACTTCTGCTCGGTGGCCAGATAACGCCATTGGCCCTCGGGCATCTTGCTCAGGCCGATGCGGCCGATGCGCAGCCGGCGTATCTGTTCGGCCTTTAGGCCAACCTGGCTGCACATGAACTGCAATTGGCCCGGGCGCACGTCCTTGATCGCAAAACGCAGGCGCTGTTCGCTCTGCCAGCTGATCTTGGCCTGCGGCAGGCTGCGTCCTTCGTAGATCAGGCCATGGGTGAGCTTGGGCATCGCCCACGGGGTGGGTTCGCCGCTTACTTCGACCACGAATTCCTGCTCCAGGCTGTAGCCGGATTCCTGCAGGTGGCGGCGCACGCGCCAATCCTGGGTCAGCACGACCAGGCCGCTGGCGGCATCGTCCAAGGGCATCAGGTAGTCCAGGCGTTGGAAATGACGGCGCAGCGGGCGGATGCCGGAGGCATCATCGGCAAAGCGGTTGTCGTCGGCCAGCAGCGCGAACAACTGCTCGGCGGTACAGCCAGCCGGCTTGTTGATCAGGAAGGTGGCCGCTTCAGCGGCTTCGGTGCTGCCCTCGGCGGCGAGGGTGATCACTTCCTCGCAGACCATGGTCTGCGGGGTTTCCACCACCACACCATTGACGCTGATCCAGCCGCCTTCGATGTACTGCTGGGCCTGCGAGCGCGAGCACTGCAGCTGCGCGGCAACGCGCTTGTCGAGACGGATAGGGGTGGTCATGGCGGCTATGGGTTCTGCGAAGGGCGGGGAGTGTAGCGCTGTGGCGGGGTCGGGGCGATGGGCGGCTCAGCCGGGTTCATGTTCCAAGGCAGTCAGGTACAGGCGCAGGTCGAACTCCAGCTGGTGGTAATCCGGCTCCATGTGCAGGCACAGCTGGTAGAAGGCCTTGTTGTGGTCGGCCTCTTTGATATGCGCCAGCTCGTGGACCACGATCATCCGCAGGAACTCGGCCGGGGCCTCGCGGAACACGCTGGCAATGCGGATCTCGCGGCTGGCCTTGAGCTTGCCACCGTGGTTGCGGGAAATAGCGGTATGCGTGCCCAGCGCGTGTTTGACCACCTGCAGCTTGCCGTCGTACAGCACCTTGCCCAGCGGCACCGACTGGCGCAGGTGGCGCTCCTTGATGGCCTGCACGTAGTCGTAGAGCTGGCGGTCGTTGCGCACCGGGTTGGGCTCGGCGTAGCGCTTGCGGACGGCTTCGCCCAGCTTGCCCGCGTCCAGCAGCTCGCGGGCGCGCTGCTGCAGGTGTTCGGGATAGCCATTCAGGTATTTCAGCGGAAGCATGGGCATTTGGGCGGGACCGGGCAGGCCGCTATGATGGCAGCCTCGGCAACAGAACCATGAACAACGACGATGGCAAAGGGTAATCCACTGCAGGAACAGCTGCTCAAGGCTGGCCTGGTGAAGAAATCGCAGGTCTCGCAGGTGGCACGCGAGCAGGTCAAGGCGCGTCACGGCAAAGGCCCGGTCAACGCGACCGAGAGCCAGCGCGAGGCCGACCGGGCCCGCGCCGAGAAGGCCGAGAAGGACCGCCAGCTTGCCGCCGAGCGCAATGCCCAGCGTCGTGCCGATGAGCTGCGTGCGCAGGCCCGGCAGATCATTGCCGACCGCAAGCTGCCGCGTGCCGGTGAGCTGGAATACCGTTTCAATGACGGCGCAGTGATCCGCACCATGCTGGTCACCGAGGCGCTGCGTACCCAGCTGGCCAATGGCGCGCTGGTGATTGCCCGTCACGGCGACAGTTTCGAGCTGCTGCCACGCATGGCGGCGGAAAAGGTGCGCGAGCGCGACGCCAGCCTGATCGTGCTCGACCACGGCCAGAGTGCGGATACGCCGATTTCCACCGGCAATGCCGAGGACGACGCCTACTACGCCCAGTTCCAGGTGCCTGACGACCTGATGTGGTGAGTGCGGCGCCCATGCGCTGACAGTGGGCGGCGTTCGCGCGCATTGGCGCGACGCGACGCCTGCAGCGGATGGGGCAGGTGTGGCGCATCTTGTTCACAGAGCTGTACGCCCCCACCCCCACGCCTTGAAATGTGCTCACACTGGCGTCAACTTGCCCATGTTGCTGTACGTGGAGACAGGGCATGGCTACCGGTTGGGCGGGCGACACCGCCGTTCAGGATCAGATTGACGCCACCGTTGAAGACGCGATCAAGCGTGCGCGCAGCCGCATGCCCAGCGGCCCGGGGCTGGATCACTGTGAAGAATGTGATGCGCCGATTCCCGAAGCGCGACGCAAGGCTGTGCCCGGCGTGAGGTTGTGCATTGCCTGCCAGCAGGCCCAGGACGAAGACGAGGCGTTTGCCGGTTACAACCGGCGCGGCAGCAAGGATAGCCAGCTGCGTTGAGGGGCTGTGGTGTTCGCCGCGGCAGTGGCTTCGGCCCTTGCTCTGGCTCTACACCTGTTTGTCTTCCCGGCGCAGGCGGGGATCGCTCTGGCTTTGGCTTTAGCTCGACAGGCAACGCCAGAGCAAAAGCCCAACAACAAGAGTGAGGACCCGACATTTGTCGGTTGAAAACCCCGCCTGCGCGGGAATGACGGCGTAAAAGAGCAGAGCCAAGCCTCAGCTTTTCCCCGGTCCCGGCAACACATCATTCAAGTACTGCTTCTGCACCACTCGTGGCACCAATCGCGGCCGCTCCATCAGCACAAAGCGCACGCCCTTCACGGTCTGCGGCGCGGCCTTGCTGACAAAGCCAAAGCGCTCATACACCGGCACTGCGATCTCGGACGAGTTGACCGTGTACTCGCGGCGACCGTGTACACGCAGTGCATGCTCCCAGAGCCGTCGCGCGATGCCGCGCTGGCGGCTGCTGCGGCTCACGAACAGATGATGGATATGGCTGTCGCCACGTATTGCGATCATGCCGACAAGTACATCTGCATCCTCAATCAGGTAGTGCGCGAACTCCTTGTCGATCAGCCGATCGGCGAAGCTGGCAGGAGCCAGCGAGGCCAGGAAGGCATGCGCGCTGGCACCGCTGTCCGCATCAAGCAGATGGCGAGCCAGTGGGGTTACAAGCGCGCTCAGCGCCTCTGCATCGGCGATATCCGCGTCGCGCAGAGTGATGTCTTGATCCATGCCCCCCCCTTGCACGCCCCCGGGAGCAGGGGCGTGGGCGGAAGCATACCTGCAGTCCGCAGCTCGCAAACGGGTGCGGTGCCACAGCTCAGTGCTTCGCGCCGCCAAGCCGGAAACTTCCGCTCCAGTGCAGCATCGCAAACAGGCACCACAGCCAGCCGGCGGCGGCGATCAGGCCGCCGACCAGGCCGATGTGCTGCATGCCCAACTGCAGGCTGACCTGGCTGCCGATCAAGGCGCCGGCGCCAATGCCGATGTTGAAGATGCCCGAGAACAAGGCCATCGCCACGTCGGTGGCATCGGAGGCCAGGTTCAGCACCTTGGATTGCATCGACAACGCGAAGCTGATCATCGCCACGCCCCACACCGATACCAGCGCATACAGCAGCCAGCTGCTATGCAGGCCCGTGCGCAGCAGCAACAGGCTGGCCGCCAGCGTGCCGATCGCGGTCAGCAGGAAGCCACGCGGCCAACGCAGGCCGTAGCGCGAGAACAACACGCTGCCGACGAAACCCATGCCGCCGAACAGCAGCAGTACCAGGGTGGTCACGTGTGCATCGAAGCCACCGATCTTCTGCACGAACGGCTCGATATAGCTGTAGCCGGTGAACTGGGCGGAGATCACCACCATCACCAGCAGGTACAAGGCCATCAATGCCGGCCGGCGCAGCAGCAGCGGGATGCTGCTGGCCGAGCCGCTGTTCTGGCTGGGCAGGGCCGGCAGCAAGCGTGCCAGCACCAGCATCACCAGCAGGGCGACGCCGCCGATGGCCATGAAGGTGATGCGCCAGCCCAGCAGTTCGCCAACGATGCGGCCCAGGGGGATGCCCAGCACCATTGCCACCGAAGTACCGGTGGCGAGCAGGCCGAGGGCCTGCGGGCGCTTGTCCTGTGGCGCCACGCGCACTGCCAGCGAGGCAGTGATCGACCAGAACACCGCGTGTGCCAGTGCAATGCCGACCCGGCTGACCATCAGTACCGGGTAGCTCCAGGCTACGCCGGACAGCACGTGGCTGGCGATGAACAATGCGAATACGCCCAGCAACAGCTTGCGGCGGTCCATGTTGCGGGTCAGCAGCATGCACGGCAGCGAGGTCAGGGCGACCACCCAGGCGTAGATGGTCAGCATCAGTCCTACGTGCTCGATCGGCTTGCCGAAGCTTGCGCCGATGTCGCTGAGCAGGCCTACCGGCACGAATTCGCTGGTGTTGAAGACGAACGCTGCCAAGGCCAGGGCGATGACGCTGAGCCAGCGTTGGCGGTCAGAGCGTTGGTCGTGGAGTTCGGCAACGGCCAAAGCGTCGCCTGCCTGCGGGGCAGGGCATGAGGTATCGGAAGAGGCGGACATTGCGTGCGGGCTTGCGACCGGGCCGGTCGCTCAATGTTGGCAATTTTCGCACGGGTGATGTTGACGCGAGCGGAACGCTGTGGACCGGGGCGCTGGTGGCAGAGGGGTGTTCAGGTAGTTAGAGGGCGGCTTTGGGCGTTGGTCCCGGTAGGGATGTTGTGCATGCCTTGGCCGTCGAGGCAGCGCCGGAGGCGAAGCAAGGGCAAGCGCCCGCGCCAGAAAAATCCCTGCTTTCGCAGGGATCATGGGCTCAGTGACGTGGTTGTACTGAGCTCTGTCCCGGCCTGCTCAGCCATCTCCCTGCACGGTGATGGTGCTGGAATCGCCGCCGCGCCAACGGCGCAGGCCGCGCTGGAAGAACAGGCTGTTGGGAATCTGCATCAAGGTGCCGTCGACCGGGCCACCGACTTCATGCAGGGTGGTGTAGATCAGGTTGATGTCGGTGACCACGCCCTTCAGGCCAGGCTTCTCGCCGTTCTCCAGCAGCTCGATCTGGTCGCCCAGGCGGAACGGCCGGGTGGTGAAGATCAGGAAGGTGCAGAAGATGTTGGACAGCACGCTCCAGGCGGCGAAGAACGCGACCGCGCCGACCGCGGCAAAGCCGGTGAACGCCGTCCACAGTACGCTGGCCTGGACGTTCAATGTCTGCAGGATGGCGACAAGCGCCACGGTACCGATGATGAAGTTGGATAACCGCCGGATCGCCATCTCGATCTGCGCCGGCAGCGTGTAATGGCGCCCAAGCCGAGCCAGCAGGCGCCGGGTCAGCAGGCGCAGCAGCCAGGCCACGACCAGGATCAGCAGGATGCTCAGGCCAGTGTTCATGGGTTCAATCCATTGCTGCATCGAGGCGGGGAGGTAGTGCTTCATGCGGTTTCCTTGCGGGTGCGTCAGTGCTTCAGTGCAGCGTCGGTGTGGCGGGGATTGCCGTCGTTGTCGGCCGGGGTGATGTTCAACAGCCGGGCCAGCAACGGATAGATATCGACATTGTCGATCGGCGCGATGCTCACGCCGGGGGTGAAGGCAGGACCATAGCCGATGAACGGTGAATACATGTCCGGCAAGGTGTTGTCATAGCCATGCTCGCCGAGCAGCTCGTGGTTCTTGCGCTTTTCGGCCATGCGGGTGGTGACCTGCCAGCCCAGTTCTGCAGTGCAGATGTAGGCCGGTACGCGGCGGTGATGGCCGTATTCGAAACGCGCAGGGATCTGCTCGCGGGTCATGCACTGGATGTGCGGGATGCTGCTGGCCAGCAGCTGCTGCGCCGCCGCTTCACCACCGGGCAGGGCGTCGAATGAGGCATAGGCGCCGGTCCAGCCGAAGTCGAGCTTGCTGACATCGACGATGTCATCCAGCAGGACCTGCTTGCTTGGATCGGTGGCGGTCATGCCGTGGTCGGAAGTGACCACGATGTTGATCTTCTGCTGCAGTCCCTGTGCCTTGATGCCGGCCAGCAGCTCACCGATCGCGGTGTCCACTTCGCCGAGCGCTGTGTTCAATTCAGCCGAATCCGGGCCGTGGCGATGGCCCATGGTGTCGACCTTGTCGAAGTACAGGGTGATGAAATGGGGGCGCTGCGTGGCGGGCAGTGCCAGCCACTCCAGCACCTGCTGCACGCGTTGCTGCGAAGTCACCTTGATGTCGAACGGCCGCCAGAACTCAGGCCGGGCGCCGTGTACCGGCGCTTCCGAGCCGACCCAGAACATCGCCGCAGCGCGGCCGCCCTGTTCGCGCACGCTGGTCCACAACGGCTTGCCGTCATCCCACCAGCGCTCGTCGCGGACGGTGGCCGGGTCGAACATGCTGAAGCGCACGCCGGGGATGGTCGGGTCGGTCATGAAATTGGCGATGACGCCGTGGTGGTCCGGGCGCAGGCCGGTGACCAGGGTGTAGTGGTTGGGGAAGGTGATCGACGGATAAGACGGCCGCATGAACTCGGCGCGGGCGCCGCCAGCCACCATCGCGGACAGGGTCGGGGTCAGGCCGCGGTCCAGGTAGTCATTGCGGAAACCATCAATGGAAATCAGGATGACCGGCGCCTGCGCTTCCTGCGGCATGCGCTGGGCGCGTGCCGGAGCTTCGGTGACGGACGGAGTGCTGGCACAGCCAGCCAGGGCGAGGGCGGCACAAAGCAGCAGGGCGGGGGTACGCAACATGGGCGGCAACGGTTTTGGCGAACGGCGATTGTCGGCCAGGGCGGCATTTGCTGCCAGTCAGGGCCCGGCTGTCGGCCGCTTCGGCAAAGCCTGATCCGGGTTTAAACCTTTTTGCTGCTTGCCGCATCCAATGGATATGCTCGACGCCACCGTGACCGCCACTGCTCCCTCTCCGCCCGTCGTCGTCGATGACGCCGCGCTGGCCCGTGCCGCCGCAGCTGGCGATACCCGCGCCTACGAACGCATCTACCGGCGCCATTCGCCACGGCTGTACGCCTTGCTGTGGCGCCTGTGCGGTGGCAACGCTGCGCGGGCTGAGGACGTGTTGCAGGAAACCTTCATCCAGGCCTGGCGCAAGTTGCCGCAGTTCCGCTTCGAGAGCGCGCTGGCCACCTGGTTGCACCGGCTGGCGGTGAATACGGCGCTGATGGAGCTGCGCGCGACTACCTTCGAATCACTGGATATCGGCGAGTCGGGGATGGATCTACTGGCGGAGATGGCGGATACGCCGCGCTGCCACGCCACCGGCATGGACCTGGAACGCGCCTTGTTGACGCTGCCGCCGCGTGCCCGCGCGGTGTTGGTGCTGCATGACATTGAAGGTTGGAAACACCAGGAAATCGCCGTGGAACTGCAGATGGCTGTCGGCAGTTCCAAGGCCCAGTTGCATCGTGCGCGCAGTTTGTTGCGCACGCGGCTTGGAGACGCAAGATGAACAACCACGACAACGACCACGATGACCTGCTGGCACAGCGCCTGCGCGATCTGCCAGCCGAACGGATACCACCGGCTGCTGTCTGGCAGCGGATCTCGGCGGAGCTTGAGCAGACCCCGCGCAACGAACCGATTATCGCGGTGCCGGTCTGTTCGAGGGATGACGTTGCCGCAAGACGCGCACCGCGCCGGCATTGGCTGCGTTATGCCGCCGCCGCTGTTGTGGTGGCGCTGGTCGGCATGGCCAGCGTGCTGTTGTTGCCACAGCAGCCTCCGGCATCCGTCGCTGTCGAGGAATCGGCGCTGCAGCATCAGGCCAACACCATCACCTACCAATACCGGCAGGCGATGGCGACGCTTCCGCAGGAAAACGTGGCCGCAGAGCTGCAGCCGGCGCTGCGGGAACTGGATGAAAGCGCGGGCAGCATCCGCAGCGCCATCGCGCAGAGCCCCGACGCCGATTTTCTACTTGGACAGTTGCAGCGCACCTACGCGCTGCGGCTGGAGCTTACCCGCAAGGGCGTCAACCCGACCGGACTTTCGACTTGAAGGAGCACCTGATGAGAACTTGCATGCGCCAACTGATCGTCGCAGCCCTGCTGCTGGCCCCACTGACCAGCGCATTCGCGCAGACCGCGGTCAACCGCAGCCTGCCCTTGTCCAGCGGCGGCCGCGTGGAACTGAGCAATGTGGCCGGTTCGGTCACCGTGCGTGGCTGGGACCGCAACGAAGTACAGCTGACCGGCTCGCTGGGCGAAGGCCAGCGACTTGAAGTGGAAAGCAGCGCCAATCGGGTGGCGTTGAAGGTGGTCTACCCACAGAACAGCCGCAGCAGCCGCGGTGCGGTGCTGGAACTGCGGGTGCCGCGCGCTGCGCAACTGCAGACCAGTACCGTCAGTGCTGGCGTGGATGTGGCCGAGGTGGACCTGCGTCGTCTGCAGAGCAGCACCGTCAGCGGCAGCATCACTGCCAATGGCCGTGCCGGTGAGGCGGAGTTGACCACGGTCAGCGGCGCGATCCGCTCGCAGCTGCAGACCTCGCGGCTGGAGACCAGGACGGTCAGCGGTGGCATCAATGCGACAGGTGCCAGCGGCGGTGAGGTCTCGGCCAATAGCGTGTCGGGCGGAATCACTCTGGATCTGGCCAAGGTGCAGCGGCTCAGCGCCGAGTCGGTATCCGGCAGCCTTGGCGTGCGCAGTGCCGGCCTGCAGCCGGGTGGCCGGGTGAATCTGGAGACGGTGAGTGGCTCGGTTTCACTGGGCTTGCCGGCCAATACTTCGGCGCAGCTGAAGGTCAGCACCTTCAGTGGCAGCATCCGCTCCGACGTAGGCCAGGTGGAGAGCCCGCGCTACGGGCCGGGCAAGAGCCTGGATGCACGGATTGGCGGCGGCGATGGCGATATTTCCATCCAGTCGCATTCGGGCGGCGTGCGGGTGAGCCTGGATCGTTGATTCACTCCCTCCCTGCGTCATTGGCAAAGGAAGGGCAGGGGAGGCAAGGCTTCTACTCCCTCCCTTTTACGCAGCAAAGGGGAGGGCTGGGGAGGGGGAGCGCTTCTGCCCTCTCCCTTTTGCGTAGCAAAAGGGGAGGGCTGGGGGAGGGGTAAAGCTTTGGGGCTTCTGGATCCCCAGCTTCGCGGCTTACGCCGCTCCTACGGCAGCCCCGGTTTTCGCCGCCAGCGCCAGCCCCTGCACCACACCAAACGACGGATCGCCGTGCACCAGCTTGGCGCCCGGGAAGGCCGCTGCAGCGGCCTGCTGGATGTAACCGGCGCGCGACATACCGCCGGTCAGGAACACCGCTGCCGGGTCGTGGCCGATATCGGCACGCACCTGCTGCAGCAAGGTTTCTAACTCAGCCAGATAGCTGCCGGCAGCCGAGGTCAGATGCGGCGCGTCGATGTCGACCGCGAGCCCCGTTTCGACGAACTCCAGCACGCTGTTGTGGTGCGGTTGGCTGCTCAGGGCGATCTTGCACTGTTCCACCGCGCGGTACAGGCGTGCGGTATTGCCGGTGTCCTGCAGGGCCTGCAGGCGCGGGCCATACGGCAGTTCCACCGAGTCGTAGTTGTGTTGGCGGAAATCACGCTGGCGGGTCATGTCCTGCACCATCGCCGCTTCCACATAGTGGTGCGCAGGCACGCGGGTGATGCCGCGGCCAAACAGCGGCATGTAGCCGGCCAGGCTCAGCGCCAGATCGATGTCGGTACCGCCACGGGCGACACCCCAGGCGCGATGGATCTGCGGCGCCGCGTTGCCACCAACGCTGGCATGGGCGATGTCGGTGGTGCCGCCGCCGACGTCGACGATCACCGCTTCGTGGCGCTCGCTGCTGACGGCGTGGTAATGCATGGCTGCGGCAGCCGGCTCTTCGAGGAAGTCGACCTCGTCGAAGCCTGCCGCCATTGCCGCGCTGCGCAGGATATCCAGTGCCTGATCGTTGCCGGCTGCGCCAATCGAACTGCGGAACTGCACCGGCCGGCCGAGCAGGGCGCTGCGCACGTTGTGCTGCAGCTGGCGCGAAGCGGTCAGGCGGATGTGTTCGAGGATGTGCGTGGCGATGCCGGTGATGGTCTGCTTGGCACGCGGATGCAGGTTGTAGCCCAGCATGGATTTCGGGCTCTGCACCAGATTGCCTTCGTTTTCTTCGAAGTAGGCTTCCAGTGCGTCATCGCCGTAAACGGCGTTCTGCAGCAGGGCGGTGGAGCTGCGCGGTTCGCGGATGCGCTCTTCCATCCATTGCCGGCGCACCACCCGCAGCGCCGCGCTGCGCAGTTGCTCCTGCGTACGCGCATTGCCGACGGCGCGGGCGTCGCGGCGGCCGGACTCGATCAGGTCTTCGACCTGCGCTTCCAGTGCCGGGGTCAGCTCGAAATCATTGGGGTCGCGCATCACTTCGGGGAAGTACACCGTGGTGCGGAACTGCTGGGCTTCGCCAAAACTGACCGGGACTACCTTGCCGTCGATGTGCGCGGCGGCGGCCGAGTTGCTGGTGCCAAAGTCGATGCCGAGTTTCATGATGCCTGCGGTCTTGCTGTTGAATCGGCCGCGCACTTTACTACGCCGCCGCGCGGCTGGCTTCACATGTTGCTGGTTGATGGCGCCTCCAGCGCCGCCAGGCGGGCCTGCCAGGCCTCCGGCGTCTGTGGCTTGACGAACAGCGCAACGATTTCCGGGTGCTGGCGCCGCGCTGCCTGCTCGATGCGAGCCACGCAGGTCTCGATCTGTTGGGTTGTGCAGCGATCGTCGAATGCCGCACTGAGCGCAGCCAGCACCTGATTCGGGCCGACCTGGATGGTCAGGATGCCGTTGGCGCTCTCCACCTCCGGGTCGGCCGCAGCCAGCTGCAGCAGGGCCTCGCCCAGTTCAGGGTGGGCCGGCTCACCGATCAGCAGGCCCTTGGTTTCGCGCGCCAGCAGGAACGCGGCAACTGCCAGCACCACGGCGATGCCGATCGAGGCCAGCGCATCCAGTTCAGGTTTCTGCAGCCACTGCGCAGCGATCAATCCGGCCAATGCGATCAGCAGGCCAAGCAGTGCGGCGCTGTCTTCCAGCAATACGGTGAAGGTGCTCGGGTCCTTGCTGCGGCGGAAGGCCTCGAAATAGCCGTAGCGCCCTTTGCCGGCGCGGAACTCGCGCAGTGCCACCCACCACGAGGTGCCCTCGAACAGGAGTGAGACGCCGAGCACGATATAGGCGATGTTGGGGTTGGCGATGGGTTCTGGGTTGCGCAGATGGATGATGCCCTGGTACAGCGAAACCCCCGCGCCCAATGCAAATACCAGCACGGCGACGATGAAGCTCCAGAAGTACAGCTCGCGCCCATGGCCCAGTGGGTGCGCGCGGTCCGGCGGTTGCTGGGCGCGATTGAGGCCGTGCAGCAGCAGGACTTCATTGGTGGTGTCCACCAGCGAATGCACGCCTTCGCTGAGCATGGCCGAGCTGCCGGAAACCGCTGCAGCAATGAATTTTGCAACGGCAATTCCCAGGTTGCCGGCCAGCGCCACATAGATGACGAATCGCGAGCCGCTGCTTCTTGCCACGGGTGCTCCTGCCAACGCGACGCATATTGCCGCGCAGTCACTTTCCCGCCGTGTACGTGGCGGTGGTGTGAGCGACTGTGACCCGAGCGGCTACACTATGGCGTTATTCAATGTACGGGAGTCCCCCATGTCTGTTACTTCCTGCCCGCAGTGTTCGCTGGAAAACGTCTATGCCGATGGCGCGCTGTGGATCTGCGCTGATTGCGGCCACGAGTGGACGGCTGGCGAAGCGGCCCAATCCACGCTGGTGGTGCGCGACAGCAACGGCAATGTGCTGGTGGCCGGCGATACCGTTACCGTGATCAAGGACTTGAAGGTCAAGGGCTCATCGATCCCGCTCAAGCAGGGCACGGTGATCCGCAACATCCGCCTGGTCGAAGACGATGCCGAAAACATCGAAGGCAACTCGGATAAGATCAAAGGCCTGGTGCTGAAGACCTGTTTCCTGCGCAAGGCCTGAGCCCTGCTTTTGCCGCCCACGGTGCGCGTTCAGCGCGCCGCGTGGCGCGCTTCCAGCCTGCGGATTCCATCCAGCTTGCTCTGGTAGACCGCTCGCATCGGGTCGCCGCCAAGGTCGCGGGCGCGCTTCATCTCACGCATTGCCAGATGGTTGTCGCCGCTGAGGAAATACGCGCGGGCCAGGCCGAAGTGGAATTGGTGGGCGTTGCCATACAGCCTCACCGCTTCGCGGTAATAGTGCACGGCCGTGGCGTAGTTGCCGGCACGCTCGGCGGCGGTGCCCTGCATGTATTGGTAGAACGGATCGCGTGCACGGACCCGTTCCAGTCGATCCTGCAGCTGTGCAACGCGGCGGGTGTTGCCCATGCGTTGGTAGAGGTTGGTGGCGTTCTGCAGGGCCGGCGCGTGTGAAGCATTGATGGACAGAGCGGTTTCCAGATCCCTTGCTGCAGCGTCGAGGTTGTTTACGCGTGATTCGAGCACGCCCAGGTTGCTCCAACCCGGGGCGAAGCGAGGTTCCATCCGCAGCGCCGCGTCGAAGTAAGCGCGGGCGCCCGGGTAATCACGAGCGGCGAGTTGTTCGGCTCCGCGGTTGTTGTAGAAATGGGCGAGCGCGCGGCGGTCACTGATGGGTTGTGGACCGCGGCGGTCGTAGAGCACGTTGCTGTCCAGGTCCAGGGTTGCGCTGCGGCCCCCCACGCGCATGCCGACATTGACGTGACTGGCATTGAATATCAGCCCCTGGTCCTGATACCAGCTCACTACCTGGCCGACCTCCTGCATTTGCGCCTCCAGGCCGACTTCACGGGCCAGGGCAACAAACAGCAAGGTGAAGGACAGGCAGTTGGCACGGCGCCGCTGCCAGGTTTCGGCGACCGTCAAGGTGGCGGCGGTTTCATACTCCAAGCCCAGCCCTTCGGGTCGGAACACCAGCTCAACCAGCAGGTGCAGGCGTTGCTCCGGGGAGTTGGCGACCTTGATGACGCGCTCCTGCAACTGCGCGTGGATCTCGGGCGGGACGGCCATTACCTGCTCCGGCGTTGGCACCGTCACGGGAGCGGGAGCGGGAGCGGAAGGCGGCGGTGGCGCGGCCAAGGCCAGGCTGCTGGCGGCGAGCAGGACTAACGCATTCCAACCGATCATGGCGATCACCCGGAGTTTGCTGCGGCCTGCCCAGTGTAGGCCTGTTGCGGGGGGATGGAAGCGAGGCGGGGACAAATCCACAGCGGGTGTGGACCAGCCCTGTGCAAACATGTGGATAACTATTGGCAGCCCTTGTGCGGCGTGGCTCGCCGAGCGATGGTGAAATTTTCGCCATGGCCGGGCCGCGACCGGCGGGGTCTGCTAGTATCCGCGGCCCTAGACAGTAGTGGCCGCCGCAACGGAGCGGGTACGGCAGCCGGCTTTCGATACCAGACCATGACGAAGCAGCTTTCCTCCACCGAGGCCCAGATGACCCTGGGCTTGGGCAGCGATATTCCAACCGAGCGCCTGTTCTTTGCCGTGATGCCGGACCCGATGACGGCCGAGCGCGTGGCCGAGCTGGCCGGTGGGCTGCGCGAGGAACATGGTCTGGTCGGGCACCCGTTGGCGCCTGAGCGCCTGCATGTGACCCTGCATCACCTGGGCGACTACGCCGGCCTGCCGCCGAGCCTGCTGCCCAAGGTGCGCCAGGCCGCTGCGCGGGTGCGCATGCCCGAGTTCGAGGTCTGCTTTGACCAGGTGGGCAGCTTTGCCGGCAGCGTGAAAAACCCGTTCGTGCTGCGCAGTGAGTACGGCGCAGAGCTGTTGAATGGCCTGCACGAAGAACTGGCGCGCTGCCTGCAGGGCGTGGGCGGCAAGCTGGACCCGCGCTTCACCCCGCACATGACCCTGCTGTATGACCGCCGTCGCCTGCCGATCCAGCCGGTGCAGCCGTTCCGCTGGTTCGTGCGTGAATTCGTGCTGGTGCGCAGTTTCCTCGGCCAGGGCCGTTACCAGATCGAAGGCCGCTGGCAGCTGGGCTGAGCCGGGGCTGCCGTCTGCGGTGCAATCCGTGGCTCCCCGATTGACGGTGGGCCTGTCCAGTTCCTGGCTTCATGCCAAGATGCGGCCATGAACGACTTGTTGCAGACCCTGCCGCCGCCGCTGCTGGCGGAGCTGAAAACCGCCTACGCGCAGCCACCGCGTGCGTATCACAACTTTGGCCATGTGCAGGCGCTGCTGCAGCACTACCGCGATGTCGCCGCTGGCCCCGGCTGGCAGCAGCCCTTGGAAGTGCTGCTGGCGGTGCTTTACCACGACGCCATCTACGAGGCAGGGCGCGGCGACAACGAGGCGCGCTCGGCGCAGTTGGCCGCGTCCGGAATCAAGCGTTGGCTGCCGGATACCGAGGTGGACGTCGCGCGGGTGATCGTGCTGATCGAACTCACCGCGCGCCATGGCAGCCTGGATGGCGCAGAGCTGGATGCGGATGCCGCGCTGTTCCTGGACAGCGACATGGCGATTCTGGCTGCGCCAGACGCGGTATTTGATGCCTATGACCGAGGCATCGCCGAGGAGTACCAAGGCAAGGTGCCGGGCTTCCTGTTCCGGCTCAACCGGCGACGCTTCCTGAAGAAGGTGCTGCAGCAGCCGCGCATCTTCTTCAGCGCATTCTTCCATGAACGTTACGATGCGGCGGCACGCGCCAATCTGCGTCGGGCCACGGCCTGAGTCCGCGCTTTGGCTAAAATGTCGTTTGTCCCGTTGCTGATAGGGCCGAACCGGCCGCTGTAATGAACGAATCGCCCGTCCCAGTCCCTGCAACTGCAGATCCCGACCCGCGCCCGCAACCACCGGAAGCACCGGGTCCAAACGAGTGCTGTGGCAGCGGCTGCCCGCTGTGCGTGCTGGATCTGTATACCGACGAGCTGCTGCTTTACCGGCAGCGGCTGGCCGAATGGATTGCACGTCATCCCGAAGCGCAGGCCTGAGCCGGCGGTTTCGACACCTTTCCGTCCGCCATGGGCGTAGGCTTTGCAGCACCGTTCTTGAGGCCTGTACATGGCACGTGTGATGTGGGGAATGTGGGCGCTGGCAATGAGCCTGTGGGCGGTGCCGGCAATGGCGGCCGAACAGGTCAGCCATGGACGCTTCGAACATGTACCGGTGCTGCTGCCCAGTGCGCCGGTACAGCGCGTGGTGCTGTGGTTCGCTGATGCGGCAGCTCCAGCGGAACGGCAGGCTCGGCTGCAGGCGCTGCGCGATGATGGCGCGATGGTGGTCGACATCGACGCCGGCCATCTGTACCGGGTGCTGGCCAAGGAGGGCGCGCACTGTGGTTTCTCTGCTGGCGACGTGGAGAATTTTTCGCGCTATGTGCAGGCCTACTACCACGTGCCGACCTACCACCTGCCCATCCTCGGCGGTGATGGTGCCGGTGCGGCGCTGGCCTATGCGGTCGCTACACAGGCTGGGCCGGACGTATTTGCCGGCTTGTTGACCGAAGGTTTCTGCCCGCAGTTGCGCAACGCGACGATGACCTGCGGTGATGCCATCAATGGGCGCGCGCTGTTGCCGCAGCCCTTGCGCTTCCCCTGGTTGAACGCGCTGGCAGACAAGCGGCAGGCCTGTCCGGCGAAGGAAATTGCTGCATTCACTGCTGCGGTGCCGTGGGCGCGCAAGTTCGCGCGTACCGCTGCGGGCAGTGCCTTGCCTGGCGAGGTTGCAGCTGCACGTGTGCTGGGCGCACAGCGCGGTGTAAGCCTGCCTGCGGTGCCGCAGGATCTGGACGGTCTGCCGCTGGTGGAAGTACCGGCCAGCGGGCAGGGCGACACCTTCGCGGTATTCGTCTCCGGCGATGGCGGCTGGGCGGGCTTGGACAAGGATGTAGCCGGGGCCTTGGCCGAGGCGGGGATTCCAGTAGTCGGCGTCGATTCGCTGCGTTACTTCTGGAGTGAGCGCACACCGGCCGGCTTTGCGCTCGATCTGGACCGGATTGCGCGTTATTACGCCAACCATTGGCAGCGACCAAAACTGATGTTGATCGGTTTCTCGCAAGGTGCCGATGTGCTGCCAGCAGCCATCAACAAGTTGCCGCCGGCGACGGCGCAGATGCTGCGGATGACCGCGCTGATGTCGGTGGGCGAGCGCGCTGACTATGAGTTCCATGTCAGCAACTGGATTTCCAGCGGCGGCGATGATGGTTTGCCGATTGCGCCGGAAGTGCGGCGGATGGCTGCCGATCGCACGCTGTGCATCTATGGCGCCGATGACGATGATGCGCTGTGCCCGAAGTTGCCTGCAGGGAGCGCGCAGTTGATCAAGCTGCCCGGCGATCATCATTTTGAAGGCGACTACGAAGGCTTGGCCAAGGTGATTTTGCAGCACGTGCAGGGGCCTTAGCGATTTCTCTGTGCTGTTGTGGGGGGGGGGGGGGGGGCCGGCCGACGGTGGTTTTTTTTGGTGGGCCCCGAAGGGGGGGCGGCGGCGGGCGGGACACGACGCAACCAGCGATATGACTGAGGAGGAGGGCGGCCGCC